>CALCGG010000179.1 GCA_937900945.1 uncultured Sulfurimonas sp.
CTTGCTTAAACAATAAACACCTTTAAACAATCATTTTATTTATAGTATAATTCAAATACTTAATGTGGATACATTAAAATTTGTTTGGATTAACAAGGAAGCAACAAAATGATTGAACAACTGGAAAAACTAATCAATGGCGAGTATGAGTCTACTGAATTAATGAAGACGGCATTAACTGATGCTATGCCTACATTCAAGACGTTTATAGACAATAATAAATCGCAAAGAAAGGAACTCGGCACAAAAGTTGATGCACTTATAGCAAAGCAAAAAGGGCTTAAAGATGTATTTGGTTTTGAAGATGATGAATTTTCTATTGATGATATTAAATCGTATTTAAAAGATAATTCTAGTGCAGACTTGGATAAGTTAAAAGCTAGTTTAGAAAGTAAGTATGAAAAAGATATGACTACACTTAGAAGCGAATTGGCTACTAAAGACGGTCTTATCAATGAGACTACAACAAAGTATAATGACTCACTATTCAAAAGTGCAATAGTTGAAAGCGGATTATTATCTGAGTTTGTAGATGAGCCGATGGCTAGAAATAACATCACTGCCATGATTAAAGACAAATTAATCTATGAAGATGGTAAAGTATATGTTAAAGATAGCACTACAGGCGAGAAAGCTAAGGATATAAGAAGCGGTGAGTTTTTAAGCCCTAAGAGTGTTATTGATGGTTTAAAGACTACAATCTCACCTATATATCTTAATCCTGCTATGAAAAACAATGGCACTAATACGCCACCATCAAATCAAAGCGTACCGACACATAGTTCGGATAAACAAACTCCAGAGCAACTAATGGCTGCTGGAAGAAAATAAAATAAAGGTAAAAAATGCTAACATTAATTGAAGCTTCAAAGCTTGTTAATAACGACACGTATAAACAAGGTGTTATGATGAAATTTGCAGAGTCTTCTGAGATTCTAAGAGTTTTGATGTTCGAGGGTATTCCAGGCGATGCTGTTAAATACAATGTAGAAGAAACTCTACCTGGTATTGCATTTCGTGGTATTAATGAGTCTTTTACAGAATCAACAGGGATAATAAATCCTAAAGTTGAAACACTTGTAATTGGTGGTGGTGATTTAGATGTTGATACATCTATTATCAAAACGAGAGGTATGATTCAGCGTACTTATCACGAAGCTATGAAAATAAAAGCTTTAGCTCTATTCTGGACTAAAACATTTTTCAAAGGTGATTCAGCAGTTGATCCTCGTGAATTTGACGGCTTACAAACTCGTTTAACGGGAACGGCTCTTATTTCAAATGGAACGGCTGGTCTTAAATTGTCAAAACTTGATGAAGCGATAGATGCGGTTGAAAATCCAACTCATATCTGTATGAATAAGGCAATGAGACGTCATTTAACAGTTGCAGCGAGAACAGCAGCGGTTGGCGGGAATATTACTTATACTATTGATGAGTTTGGTCGTCAAGTTGCAAGATACAACGATTTGCCTATTCTTATTATAGAACAGGATAACGCTGGTACTGAAATTTTAGGATTTACAGAAGCAAGCTCAACAACTTCTATCTATATTTTATCAATCGGTGTTAATCGTGTTCAAGGTATTCAAAATGGCGGTATGGACGTTAGAGATTTAGGTGAACTTGACAGTAAACCTGCATTGAGAACTCGTATTGAATGGTTATGTGGTTTCGGTGTATTCGCTCCAAAGTCAGCAGCTAGAATTTCAGGTATCACAGATGCCGCAGTAACAGCGTAAGGAATAAATAATGGCAAATAGAACTTTTGACGCATTAGGTTTAATAGCAGAAGCTGAGGTTGTAGGTGTTACAGCTTCATGCACAGGTGTTCAGATTGATGGACTAGCGGTAGGTACTAACGAATTTGTAGCGGTGCTTAATACTACAGTTACAACAGGTACAGTCGATGGCTCAAACTACTACACTTTAAAAGTAGAAGTTTCTAATGCTTTAGCTGGTACTTATGTTGCAATAGGTAACGTAGTAACACTTCCGGCAACAGCTGGGCAGTATCAAGTTGGTTTCACAAGTGAGCAACTTAATGGCTTAACAGCAGGTGCAAACTTCTTTAGAGTTACAGCTACTAAAGTTGGAACTACTGCAACTGCAGTGACTTATACGGCTTTTATTAGTAAGATTTAATAATGGCTACTGTTTATGACAAAAGCGGCAAAGAGTACAATGTACCTCATGCCGTAGATGTGAGAGAATGGGTAAATGCTGGCTACTTGGAAGAGAAGCCGAAACGAGCTACTTCAACAGCTACAACACCGCCACCGCCAAAAAAAGTGAGTGATGTTTTAATAGAAGAAGAGTAGATTTACAGAGGGGGATTCGTCCCTCTTTATTAAATTTATAACTATAAATAAAGCTACAATTAAGCAAATATTGTTTATACTTCTTTAAATCATAGGAGGTTTAAGGATGAAAACTAAAATATCAAAAATAGAAGATTGCTTTTACGAGTTTAAAGAAAATCTTACAGATTCAGAAAAAATAGGAAATATAGGCAATATAATGTTTGACCTTGAAATGGCAATAGTAAGGCTTGTCACAGTATTGGAGGATGAAATAACAGACAACCAAGTATCTAAAAAATACGGCGAAGATGAAAATATAGCTTCACTTACTAAATCAAAAAATGAGATTGAATATATGATGGTGACTAAAAATGATTGATGCAAACGAAGCTGCTCTGTATAAGCACATGAATGAAATAGAAAAGCAAGAAAAGGACTATGAAAATATGATTGAGGAACTTGGAGAAGACTTGGATGGAATGATAATAGACTGCTATAGAATGTTTAGAAAAATCCACGATAAATTTAACTTCGATGCAACTAAAGAAATGTTTCTAGAGCATTTAGAAGAGATTATCTAATGTCAAAAGTAGAAACATTTTTATTTATTATAGCTTTTGCTTGTGTGATACTTCTACCTATAATTATTAATTTGATATGACTTACGGTGAGCTATATATGAAGTGGATGCAGGACTTGGCAAGACGTAAAAAAGATAAAAGGAATAATGATGGAAAATGAAAAACAAAAGTATACACTAGGCGTAAAAGTAAACGCTGCTTGGTTTAAAAGAGTAGCTGAGATAAGACATCAGTTTAAATTGTATTGGGTAGGGTTGAAATGAAACTAATACTACTAATATTAACAACTGTTTATCTACAAGCTGATGTATC
>CALCGG010000180.1 GCA_937900945.1 uncultured Sulfurimonas sp.
GATTTGTACTCTTTTGCTTTTCAACTATCAAGGTATCATAAAGAGTTGAAGCGGTGACAGGTTTCATAAGGATATTGGCAGGACGGAGGTTATGTTCCTTTAATTCTTCAAACAATTCATCTTTTGAATAAGCCGTTACCATAACTACTATAGGTTCTGATGTCATATCATTTTGCTTATAGATTTCATTGATTTTTTTAGCGGTCTGGGCACCTGAGAGTTTCGGCATTTTCCAATCAAGGAGTATAAAATCATAGGGCTGTTTATTTTGCAATGATTTTTTAACTTTTTCAAGTGCGTCCAAACCATCCTCGCTTAAATCGACCTTCATATCAAAAGATTTCAGTATATCAAAAAGAATGATTCTTGATGTCTCAGAATCATCTACAACCAAAGCTCTGTCACCTCTTTTTATATTTTGTATTGTAAATTCTGGCCTTGATCCTTCAGCAATCTCAAATTTTGCATTAAAGAAGAGTGTAGTACCCTCACCATAAATACTTTCAATATGAATCTCACCGTCCATAAGCTTCACCAACTCTTTTGAGATGGCCAACCCAAGTCCTGTTCCCTCATATTTTCTTTTATAGGAGCTGTCGACCTGTGAAAAATGACTAAAAAGTTTTGCCTGATCTTCAGATTTTATCCCAATTCCGGTATCTTTTACGCTAAAGAAAAGTTTACATGTGTGTTCATCCATATTACGAACATCCAGAGTAAGAACTATCTCTCCTTTATCTGTGAATTTTACTGCATTGCCTATAAAATTTATAAGTATCTGGGTGAGTCTGAGCTGGTCGCCTACCAGAAATTGCGGAACATCTTTTTTGATATGAAAAAACAGTTCTATCCCTTTTTTGTCTACTGCAAGTCCAAAGAGACCAGATAAATTATCCAGCATCTGCTGCACTTGAAACGGCTCTTTTATGAGGCTTAATTTACCTGCCTGGATTTTTGAATAATCTAGAATATCATTGATAATATGCAGTAACGCATGGGAAGATATTTGAACTTTATTTAAATAATATCTTTGCTGAGCGCTCAACTCTGAATCAAGGGTTAACTGCGTCAATCCTATAATGCCGTTGAGCGGTGTTCGTATCTCATGGCTCATATTGGAAAGAAAGAGGGATTTGGCTTCATTGGCGCTCTCGGCTTCCTCTTTGGCTAATCGAAGTTCTTCCTCCTCCTCTTTTCGTTTTGTAATATCATTTGCCATGGAGACAATAATTTTTCTTCCATCTTTGAGATTACCGATTTCCTTAGAGATAACGGACCAAATTTTTTCCTCTTTATTTTTGCATACAACAACAAACTCACCGCTTATATTTCTCATCCAATCTTCAACTGTAGGTATATCTTCTCTTGTGTATCCGGTTTGTTCTGTCCACTCTTTGTTGATTTTCATCACCTCGCCACTTTGAACATAAATCATCATAGGAAAAGGAGCGTAATCAATGATATTGTTGAGACGCTCTTCATTCTCTTCAATCTTTCTTATAATAGGATTGTTTATTTTAAAGAATGCAAAGGTACCCAGCAGAACTAAAACAAAAGCAAGAGCAGTTGAAATCAAAGTAGCTTCTATAAACGGTTCTTGAATCTCGGCAATATCGATTTTTGCCACAAGTCCAAGCGGTGTTGTCGTATGCACCGGCTGAACTGAGGCCAAAACCAGAACACCTCTGTAATCGATTGCTTCAATCACTTCTGATTTTCCCGAAAGTGCTTCTCTCATTGGCTCTGCCAAACTGGAACCTTGAAACGGTATGGAAGATAAGGTATTTGTATCCCCATATTTTTGGCTTATCAAAAATATGATGTTTCCATTCTCTAATTTTGCAAGAGCAAATTCACCGGTTTTTCCTATGTCACCTGTTTTTTCATGGGCGTATTTGATTTGCTCTATTGTTGCATCGAACGCTTCTTTTTCGTTCTTGCCATCATTTATAAAATGATGTGTGGTATACATATTCATAGCTTCTATCAGTCTTGCATTTGTATTTGCAATCTCTTTCAGACTCTCTTTTTGTTCCTGGTAAGCAGTTGTGTACATAAAATAGAGAGAACTAAAGAGCGTAATGAGAGTAATTCCAAAGAATATAAAAAATGATAAGAGAAATCTTTTTTTCTCACCGCTGGTAGATTCTGTCATGGATATGGTATCATCGTTGATTGAAGCAGTTCTATCGTAGTGCTTATCTCCATTCAAAAATAATTTATAAATACTTCGCAATAAGCCTATCAGAACAAAAATATAGCTTAGTTTTTTCAAAAGATGTGCCATATCAAACTGCGTATCAAAAAGATGGTCTGAAAAAGACATAAAAAGCAATTGAGAGATTACATTTACAATCAAGGAAAGGATAAGCCAATATTCAAAATCATTGACCTTCCAGCTTCCAAGCCTATAAAAACCAACAAGGGCGTAGATGAAAAAAACAGCTGGAATCAACTCTTCCGGACGATGAAAAAAAAGTTCCGAATAATAAGCTTTTGGAAGCGGTACAAAAGCAAAAAAAACAAAAGAGAGGAGCGTAAAAACTATTGCAAAAAAATAGACTTTCTTTTCATTGACTTGTTTATTGTCTTTTTTTACATAATAATAGAAACTGTAAGCAAGAAAACCTGAAAGAAACAATCTTACGGCAATCCAACTCCATGGAAGTAGAGATGGCGGAGGACTTGGAAAGTATCGATAAAATATTTCCGATGTAACCAAGGCATGATAAAACTCTAAAAATGAAGTTCCTACAAAACCGGCACCTATAAATAAAAAAAGGACTTGTGATTTGTTGGCATTGTAATGCATAAGTGCTATCAGACCGACAAAAAAGGAAAGCAAGGTAGCTATAGATTCCATTATAGTATGAAGTTGCATACTCCCTTGCCATGTGCTGTCTCTGAGTGCAAAATCAATTATCGTTAATACAAAAGCGAGCGCTATAAAACTGAAAATTTTAACTCTTTCGCTCACTATGCTCATCTTAACTTCCTTTTTTGACTAAAATCTCTTTTGATGGAATAGAAAAATAATACCCCTGATACTCATCGATAGGTAATACTTTTAATTTATCAAATATCTCTTTTGAAGAAACATATTCGGCAATAACTTTGATGTTTAACTCTTTGGAAAATTCCGCAATAGCTTTGACAAGAGTGTAGGATGCTTCACTCTGTAAAATATTTCTTACCA
>CALCGG010000181.1 GCA_937900945.1 uncultured Sulfurimonas sp.
CCCAGTTTGCCGGTGGAGTTCCTGCCATGTGTGACGGTGTAACACAGTCTCAGCCAGGTATGGAATTAAGTCTTTTCAGTCGTGATAATATTGCACAGAGCACAGCGATAGCGCTTTCTCATAATATGTTTGACGGAGCTGTCATGCTCGGCGTATGTGACAAAATAGTTCCTGGGATGTTTATCGGAGCTATGAAGTTTGGGCATTTACCTATTGTCTTTGCTCCTGCCGGACCTATGGGGTCAGGGATAAGCAACAGCGAAAAAGCGAAAATCCGTCAGGAATATGCTCAAGGCAAAGCCAGCCGCGAGCAGCTTTTAAAAGCTGAATCTGCTTCGTACCACTCTTCGGGTACATGTACTTTTTATGGAACTGCAAACTCAAATCAAATGTTGATGGAAATCATGGGTCTGCACCTTGCCGGTGGCTCGTTTGTAAATGCGAACACTCCACTTCGTGATGCACTCACTGAAGCAATCTCTCTTAAACTTCTTGAACTCTCTCCTTTGGGTGAAGGCTATATGCCGATAGGGAAGATGATAGATGAAAAAAGTTTTGTAAATGCGATAGTGGGGCTTTTGGCAACAGGCGGGTCCACAAATCACACGATTCACCTCATAGCCATGGCCCGTTCATGTGGAATTACGCTTACATGGGATGATTTTGACGCGCTCTCAAGTATAGTGCCACTTCTTTGCCGCATGTATCCAAACGGCAGTGCTGATGTAAATCATTTTCACAGTGCCGGAGGTATGGCTGTGGTTATAAGAGAGTTACTTGATGCAGGACTGTTACATGAAGATGTAAACACAGTGATGGGATATGGTTTAAAAAAATATCTTAAAGAACCGTTTTTAAAAGATGGGAAGCTTATGTATAAAGATTCCATTGAAACTTCGGCAGACACTTCTGTAATCAGTAGTGTAAAAGAGCCTTTTGATATGCAAGGCGGGCTTAGAGTCTTAGAAGGTAATGTTGGTCGCTCAGTCATTAAAACTTCTGCGCTCAAAGATGATAACAGAATCATAAAAGCACCTGCAAAAGTGTTTTACTCTCAAGAGGCGCTCAAAGTTGCTTTTACTAAAGGTGAATTAAATTCTGATTTTATAGCAGTATTGCCGTATCAGGGTCCAAAATCAAACGGCATGCCTGAACTTCACGGTTTGATGCCATCAATGGGAGCACTTCAAGACAACGGTTTTAAAGTGGCTATCATAACAGATGGAAGAATGTCCGGAGCATCAGGCAAAGTCGCCTCTGCGATTCATCTTTGCCCTGAAGCAAAAGACGGAGGAGTGATAGCTAAAATAGTTGAGGGTGATATGATAACTCTTAACTGTGAAGATGGGAGTTTATTTTTACATGTATCGGATGAAGATCTGAGTAAACGCCAGATAAACTTACCTGATTTATCTGGAAATATGCATGGAGTAGGGCGTGAGCTTTTTTCTATAATGCGCAAAGCTGTAAACTCTGCAGAAGATGGCGCAACAATATTTGAAGTTGTTGGAGAAGAATCATGTTAACTGCCAGAGAGGTTATGACTGTATCTAAAATTATACCGGTCATCAGTGTAAGCAGTGCAGAGGAGATGCTTCATTTAGCTGATGCACTCATAAAAGGTGGCGTGAGTATATTTGAGATTACACTTCGTACACCTGCCGCCCTTAAAGCCATTGAAGCGGTTGCAAAAGAGTTTCCTCATGCCATGACAGGAGCAGGAACTGTAATTAATATCAACACATTCAAAGCGGTACAAGATGCCGGGGCAAAGTTCGCAATCTCTCCCGGACTTACAAAAAGTTTAGCGGAGTTTTCACAAAGTTCTCTCATGCCTTTGCTTCCTGGTGTCGCAACTGCAAGTGAGATAATGAGCGGAATTGAATACGGCTTTGATGCGTTTAAACTTTTCCCGGCTACAGTAGTTGGAGGAGTTCCCGCCTTAAAGGCTTTTAGCGGACCTTTTAAAGATGTTATTTTTTGTCCAACAGGCGGAATAAACATAGACAATGCAAGAAGTTTTTTAGATTTGCCAAATGTTGCCTGCATAGGTGGAAGCTGGATTGTGCCTCAAGACCTCATAGAAGCAAAGAAATTTGATGAGATAACTAAACTCACAAAGCAAGCCGTAGAGTTACTGGGATAATTA
>CALCGG010000182.1 GCA_937900945.1 uncultured Sulfurimonas sp.
ATATAAATTTTTATAATGTTTATATTTCATATTAAATTTTCTTATCCCCAATAAACAAAAGTCTTTTTTATGCTCCAATTAGATAAAATAATTCTATATTTTAATTTAAAGAATCTCATACATGACTACAAAACAATACATAATAGACACAATTAAAAAACGTCCTCTAATCATAGACGGTGCCATGGGGACTCAGCTCCAGCAACGTGATGCTAAAATCCCCAAAGAAGCTTGGGAAGGCAACGAAGGGTGCAATGAACTTCTCAATGTTACATGCCCTGAAGTTCTCAGTGAAATTTTCCATGCTTACTTAACTGCGGGTGCCGACTTCATCACAACAAACACATTCGGCTCATTCTCTTGGGTTTTAGATGAATATGATATTGGACATCGTGCTTATGAACTTACAAAAGCTGGAACGGAGCTTGTAAAAAAAGAGTGTGAGAAATTCAGTACTCCTGAGCATCCCCGTTTTGTTCTTGGCTCTATTGGTCCAGGAACAAAACTCCCATCTTTAGGGCACATCCATTATGATGAGATGTATGCCGGTTATACAGAGTTTTGTCTCGCCCTTATAGATGGCGGTGTTGATATATTTTTAATAGAAACCGCACAAGATCCTCTTCAAATCAAGGCGGCACTGCATGCGTGTGAGGAAGCTTCAAGACAAAGAGAAGTTGAAATTCCTATCATGGTATCTGTTACCATTGAGCTAAGCGGAACTATGCTTATCGGCACGGATGCTGGAACTATTGCTGCGATTTTAGAGCCTTTTGACATCTTGTCTTTAGGTTTTAATTGTGGAACCGGACCGGATCAGGTTTTTAAACATGTAAAAACGCTCAGTGAACTTTGGGGTAAACCGATAAGCGTACATGCCAATGCAGGACTCCCTCAAAACCGTGGTGGTTATACTTACTATCCAATGGGACCTGATGAATTTGCGGACAAACAGGAAGCATTTTTAAATCTTGACGGAGTGAGTTTTCTAGGCGGATGCTGTGGAACCACACCTCAACATATCCGAGCCTTGGTAAATCGTGTAGAAAAAAAGATACCAAAGCTTGCATGTGGAACTCAGGCGAATTCCCTCGCTTCACTTTTTTCAACCGTACCGCTCATGCAAGAACCGGCACCTTTGCTCATCGGTGAACGCTCAAATGCAACAGGCTCAAAAGCATTTAGAGAACTATTACTTGCCGAAGACTACGAAGGAACCCTCAGCGTTGCACAACAGCAGGTTCGTTCAGGCGCTCATGTTCTTGATGTGAGCGTGGGATTTGCAGGTAGGGATGAGACAAAAGACATGAACTCTGTGATGAGTCTTTATGCCCAAAAAATAAATCTGCCAATCATGCCAGATTCAACTCAAACTCCGGCACTTGAAGAAGCTTTAAAACTCATAGGCGGAAAAGCTATTATCAATTCCGTCAACCTTGAAGACGGGATAGAAAAATTTGATACAGTATGTCAACTTGCTAAAAAATATGGAGCAGCTTTAGTTTGTCTCACTATCGATGAAATCGGTATGGCAAAAACAGTTGAGAGAAAGCTGGAAATCGCAGAACGCATCTATGAACTTGCAACTAAAAAGCATGGCATCAACCCTGAAGACTTAGTGTTTGACCTGCTTACATTTACACTCGGAAGCGGTGATGAAGAGTATTTTGATGCCGGCATAAATACTATCGAGGCTATACGACAGCTCAGACTGAGACATCCTGAAGTTGGAGCGATTTTAGGACTCTCAAACATCTCTTTCGGACTGGATAAAGATGCAAGACCTTATCTGAACTCTATGTTTTTACATCACTGTATTGAAGCTGGACTTACATCGGTAATCATAAATGTGAATCACATCATCCCTCTCAATAAAATCACTGAGCTAGAGCAGGATATATGTAACAATCTTATCTTCAACAAAAAACCAAAAGGCGCCTCTCTTTTTGAGTTTATTGAGCACTTCAGTACAAAAGAAGCAATAGACAGCGATGTAGAGGATGAAGCCTATGCGGCCATGAATGATGAAGAAAAAATTGCTAAACTTTTGATGGATGGAGATAAAGAGCGGATGATACCGCTTGTTGAACAAGCCCGTCAAACAATAGCACCGGAAAAAATTGTAAATGAGATTTTGATTAATGCCATGAAAGTTGTAGGTGAGCTTTTTGGTTCAGGTCAGATGCAGCTTCCATTTGTACTTCAAAGTGCTGAAACTATGAAAAAAACAGTTGATTATCTCAATCCATATCTGCCAAAAGTGGATAAAGCTGTTGACACTACCCTTATACTTGGAACCGTAAAAGGGGATGTGCATGATGTTGGCAAAAACCTCGTCGATATCATCCTCTCCAATAATGGCTTTAAGGTAATAAATCTGGGAATTAAAGTAGATTTAGACAAATTTGTAAAAACACTCCAAGAATCAAATGCAAGTGCGTTAGGTATGAGCGGGCTTTTAGTAAAATCTACTCAAGTGATGAAAGAAAACCTCGAAAGCCTAAAAGCGGCAGATATTAAAATACCGATACTTTTAGGAGGAGCTGCACTTACTCGTACATTTATAGATGATTTCTGTCGCCCTTTTTACGATGGACCTATCTTTTACTGTAAAGATGCTTTTGATGGTGTAACTGCCATGAGCCGCATAGAAGCTGGCAATTTTGATACTGACCTGCATGGAAAAGATAGTGAAGAAAAAGTTGTCAAAGAGAAAAAAGAGGTAATAATCCCACCGTTTAAAGAATTGAAAATGCCATCCCGCGACGTCAAAGTTCCGACTCCGCCATTTTGGGGCAGACGAGAGATGAAACTAACACCATCACAAATCGAGATGGCATTTGAATGGATAAACCATAAAATACTTTTTAAATCTCGCTGGGGCTACAGTTCAAAAGGGATGACAAAAGAAGCTTACGAAAAACAGCTAGATGAAGTTATTTGGCCGGCATATGAGAAACTCAAAGCACAATTTCTTAATGAAAAACTATTTGAACCAACTGTCCTTTATGGTTACTGGCCATGTAGAAGTGATGACAATACACTGCTTATATTTGATGAGAGTGAAGGATACAATTCAGAAGGTGAAGTAAATCGTGAGCCACTAGAACATGTTATGGGCAGAGCAAAACAACAGTTCACTTTTCCAAGACAAAGCAAGCAGCCACACCGTGCTTTAAGTGACTTTTTTCATCATGAGAGACATGATGTAATAGCACTCACGTGTGTTAGCGCTGGCAGTAAACTCAGTGAAGCTGAGAGAGAAATTTATGATAAAGGGAACTATACAGAATACTACCAGTTTCATGGTCTCGGAGTTGAGCTTGCAGAAGCACTTGCAGAGATTGTACACAAACAGATAAGATTGGACCTTGGCATATCGGAGGGAGAGGGAAACAAACTGAGTGATGTTCAGATGAACAGGTACCAAGGCAGCAGATACTCTTTTGGTTATGCCGCTTGCCCTGACCTAGAACTCAACCGCCCTCTTTTTGACTTGCTAAAACCTGAAGAATTTGGAATAGAACTTAGTGAAACATTTCAAATTCATCCAGAACAATCAACAAGTGCATTGGTTGTTTATCATCCAAATGCCACGTATTACAACATATAATTCTCATAGAACTCGTTTTATGTAGCTTTAGGGGGTTGTAGGGACAAAATGTCCCTGCTACTTTAATGGGCTTTGCTTATTAAAGTAAGTAACATCAATCAAAAGCAAAGAGATTTGCTTTTAATCATGCCCTTCTTCTATAACTAAGCGCCTCTAAAATATGCTTTTTCTCTATCAACTCACTTGCATCCAAATCAGCGATAGTACGCCCTACTTTTTGAATCTTTTTAATACTTCTAAATGAAAGCGTAAATCTTTGTATTGCCATATCTAAAGTGAGTTTTGCTTCCTCACTCAGTACACAAAACTTTTCTATATCACTATCATTCAGCTTTGCATTGAACTTTTCCTGCCCTCGATTTTTTATAATTTTATGTACTTCAATAACTCTTTCATGCATCTCTTTTGAACTGAGACTTGCTTTGTCTTTTACATTTACACTCTGCATAACTATATTCAAATCCACCCTGTCTAAAAACGGTTCAGAGAGTCTATTTTTATATCTTTGTATCTCAAGCTCACTGCAGCGGCATTCCAAATTAGCATTGAGTAAATTTCCGCATGGGCAAGGATTCATAGCACCAACAAATAAGAAATCTGCAGGATATTCAATTTTTGAGTTCACTCTTGAAATCCGTATTTTATTATCCTGCATAGGTTCACGAAGTGCTTCTAAAACATTTTTAGCAAAGTATGGCAACTCATCGAACATCAAAATCCCCTGATGCGCTAATCCTACCTCCCCTATTTTTGCCTTATGACTTCCTCCGCCAAATATACTGGCCTGTGTTGATGAGTGGTGCGGGTTTTGATAGTTTCTTAATGGCTCAAAACTTGGCTCATACCCTTCAAGCGATTGCAGTTTTGCTACATCTAAAATTTCATCACTACTCAGTGGAGGTAAAATATATCTCAGCCTTTTAGCTATCATACTTTTGCCGCATCCCGGACTTCCTTCAAAAACTATATTGTGAAATCCAGCCGCACTGATGAGCGCAGCTCTTTTTGCCACTTCCTGCCCTTTTACATCCAAAAAATCATCTTCGTATTTGTTTAAAAAATAATACTCTGTATTGTCAATTGTATAGCTTGGAAATTCTATCTTGCTTTGCTCTACACTGGGCTGAGCCAACTGTTGATTTTTTAAGAGCTCTATGGCATCACCCAGTGTTTGAACTCCATAAAACTCTACATGTGGGATTTTTGACAGCTTTTTTAAACTTTCATGAGGGACTATTGCTTTTGATATGAGTTTTTGATTTGCCAGCGATAAAACAAGTGGATATAACTGAATGTTTTCTTTCACACTTCCATCAAGTCCAAGTTCACCAAACACGAACCATTCAGTTAAATCATCTTTCAGGTAGTCAAGGGCAATCAACAGTGCGATACTCAAGTCAAACTGGCTTCCCTCCTTGCGAACGTCACTTGGAGCTAAATTAATTGTAATACGTTTTGGGGGAAAGGAAAATTCGTTGCTTAAAAGTGCAGACTTTACCCGCTCTTTTGCTTCTGTTATGGCTGTGCTTGCCATCCCGACTATGGAAAAAGAGGGTAAACCTTTCGTGAGGGTTGATTCAACCTGAACTACATTTGCATTTATCCCTTCGTATGTAGCGCAAGTGACCATTTTCATTGCATCAACCTTATAATTAAGTTGATATGATTATAGGATATTGATTATGTGAAGTGAAATAATATGACAAATTGCCATATTAAACCCGAATTATGCAGTAGCATAATTCGGGTTTAAGGTCGTTTTTTCTCTTTTTGAGCTCTTTTATACTCTTTTTCAAACTTTTTTCTGCGAGAATAAGATAGTTTGTCAATAAACAAAACACCATTTAAATGATCCATCTCATGTTGAATTGCTATGCTTAAAAGTCCATCGGTTGTCAATGTTTTTGTATTGCCGTCTCTATCTTGATAATTGATAGTAATCGTTTCATGTCTATCTATATCTTCATAAAAGCCCGGAACGCTTAAACATCCTTCTTGATAAGTTGTGACTCCATTTTTAGAAGTGATAATCGGATTTATTATTTCCAACAAAGTTTCTTTTGTCTGTTCTCCATCTTCAGATGGAATATTTAAAATTAATACCTCTTTTGCATAAGCAACCTGAATTGCAGCAAGGCCAATGCCGTTGGAATTAATCATGATAGGATACATCGCATCTAGAAGATCGTGTAATTCTTTGTCAAATTTTTCAATTTTAACAGACTTCTCTTTAAGTCTTTTATCAGGGTATTCAACTATAGTTAATTGCATGTAATTACTTTTTTTCTTCAGTTTTTGTTTCTTAATGAAACTGCAAAACTTATTTTAGGATTTAAATACGCTTTTTCAATCCCATCAATTGCACTGACTACAATCTCTTCAGCAGAATCATCGCTATTAATATCTGTGACACCAATAGCAATTTTGAGTTGTATTTCACGATCTGCCAAAAAGAAGTTACTATTTGACACCAAGTCAACAAGTCTTTCACTGGCTCTTCTTGCGCTTGTTATGTCTGTATGTTTTACAAGCATAGCAAAAATACCATTGCCATAATGTGAAACGATATCATTTCTTCTTGATGTTTTTAATAACAGTCTGGCAATAGTTCTAGTCATGAGAGGTACTGCTCTATCATTGTTTTCACTTGTATTTAGATCTCGCGAAAGTTCTATCATCATAAGCGAACTGCTATGTTTAAATTCTCTTATCAGTCCTATCTCTTGTTCTATCTTAGTTATGAGATATCGCTTATTATAAACACCATATTGATTATCAAATATTGTTTCATTTTCTACATTCTTAACTATAATTGCCGCTTCATCGTATATAGTTTTCATGTGTGAGCTTTGTTTTTTTAGAATCACATTTAGTTTAGATACATCGTTATCTAAGGAACTAATTAAACTTTCTATAGAATCCTTATCGGTAAACTCACTTAACTCAGCTTTTCTTTTTTCTAGAATTTTAGTCATTAAGGTTATATTTTTGTACAAATTGGCAGTTACGTCCAAGATGTTCTTAACAGAAGAAAATCCTTTCTTTAGACTGTGTTCAAGTGCTATTGTTGTCTCACCGTCATTGCTTTCTTCAAGTTCAAGAATAGATTTTATATGCTTACGGAGACTTTCACTTTTATCCTCTAAAAGTCTGTCAAAATATAATGAAAAGTTGTTTGGCGTAGGAGGTAAATGCTCAGCAATTAAAGCATTTATCACTTCTTTAGAATAAATGTCTAAGTCACTTGATACGGTGTTGGTATTTAAAGCATCTGAAACTGAAGACTCTGTTGAACTTTCCGCATCATCAATGTTACGGCGTTTTCTAACTCTGTCAGTCTCCGACATGCTCGTTTCCTTTCCCCTACTCTTTATCGTTTTTTACTAAAACTTCATCAATCATGCCATATGCTTGAGCTTCTTTAGCACTCATAAAATTGTCACGATCAGTATCTTTTTCTACAGTTTTAACACTCTGCCCTGTATTTTTTGCAATTATTTCATTCAGTTCAACTTTCATACGAAGAATCTCTTTAGCTTGAATTGCAATATCCGTTGCCTGACCTTGTGCTCCGCCTAAAGGCTGATGAATCATGATTCTTGCATGCGGAAGTGCATATCTTTTGCCCTTTTCACCAGATGAAAGTAAAAATGCTCCCATCGACGCAGCTTGACCTATACATATCGTAGCCACATGTGGACGAATATAATTCATAGTATCAAAGATTGCCATCCCTGCTGTTACCACTCCACCCGGAGAATTTATATAAAAATAAATATCTTTTTCCGGGTCTTCCGCTTCAAGAAACAAGAATTGTGCAACTATTGAAGAAGCAACCTGATCATTCACTTCTCCGCTGAGCATAACAATTCTATCCTTTAAAAGACGAGAGTAGATATCATAAGAACGCTCACCGCGCCCTGTTTTTTCTACTACATAAGGAATATAACTCATGTTCTTATGCTTCTTTTATCTTTGAGTTAAGAAGTCCTGAGAGAACTTTATCTTCAACCATAGACATTTGAATAGCAGGAATATATCCAGCTTTTTTATAATGATCATAAGATGCCTGAGGGTCTTGACCCATCTGCATTGCTTCATAGTAAATAGTCTGCATAACTTCTTGCTCAGATACTTTGACATTTTGAGCTTGTGCTAAAGCGTCAATAATAAATGTAGCTCTGACACTTTTTTCAGCGTCTGCGCGGAATGTTTCACGAAGCTCAGTTAATTTATCTGTATTTTCACGAAGCTCGTTAATTTCTTCTTCGCTCATCTCCCCAGCTTTTTTATTTAAAGCCATATCTATTTCTTGATCAACAACAAATTCTGGTAAATCAAACTTGAGGTTTTCTACAAACGCTTCTAATAAAGCCGGTTTTAGCTCATCATTGTAAAGTTTACCTAACTCTTCATTTTCAATCTGAGTTTTTACCAGTGCTCTTAAATTCTCTAAAGTTTTATTTTCTTCACCTTGAAGCAGTTTTACAGCAAGTTCATCGTTAAGCTCAACCTCTTCTTTAACTTGAATCTGGTTAACTTTTACTTTAAATTCTGCATCTTTGCCAGCTAATTCTTTCCCGCCATAATTCTCAGGAAAAGTAACTTTTATAACCGCTTCATCACCTCTCTTCATACCAACAACTTGATCCTCAAAACCAGGTATAAACTGACCAGAACCTAGTTTAAGAGCGAAATCCTCAGCTGTTCCACCTTCAAAAATCACACCATCAATAGAACCTTCAAAATCGATTAAAGCAGTATCACCAGATTCCAATTTACGATTTTCTTCTACATTTACAAGTGGAGCTTGTGCTTGGGCTAAATCTTTAATTCTACCATCAATCGCTTCATCATTGACAACAGGCTTATCAAAATCTTTAACCATTGCAGCATAATCACCAAGTTCTACTGCGGGACGCATTGCAATTCTTACAGTTACTTCAATTTTATCATCACTTTTATCAAATTGAGAAATATTTGGTTCACCAATCAAAGAATCATTAGAGATATTCAGCTCCGCTAAACCTTTACTTAAAACATCACGAAGAGCTTCCGCTTCTGCATCTTGAACTAAACGCTCGCCATATTGTTTTTTAATAGTAGCAACAGGAACTTTACCTTTACGAAAACCATCTACTTTAGCAGTTTTTGTTAAGTTCTTAGCAATCTTGTTTATGTTTGCGTTAACCTCATCCATTGAGATAATTGCTTTTATTTCAGCATTTGCACCATTGATTTTGTTTGATTTGATTTCCATCAATTTCCTTTAGTATGTTATTAGTGTTATAACTATTATTTTTGGCAATATTACCAAAAAAGTGCTTTTAATTAGCTTTTACAAAATTTTGGCTTGAAATTCAAAAACAGTATCCAAACTACTGCAAGATCTATCATCACATCAGCAAAGTTAAATACGGCAAAATCAAAACCGCAGTGCCAATAGACCATGTCTACCACACCACCGTGAATAAACCTGTCATATACATTTGACAGCGCTGCACCAATCATAAGTCCGGCTGGAAATGCATAGCAAAGTTTTTTTAAATAAAATATGTAGGCTAAAATTCCTATGACCAATATCAGTTGAATATATTTCAGCCACTCCTCTAAAAATGCAAACATTGAAAATGCCACACCTTTGTTATAAACCAAAATCAAGTCTATACACTCTGTGTAATAGCGAAAGCCATCAACAAAAAGCATCTTAATATTTTGATCTATGATAAAAACACCAGCCAGTGCAAACAATAAAATGGCACTCAGCCTCAGGGTATGGTTAGGCATTTAAAGCTTTTTGAAAAAAATCTACCATATCTTGCATGTGAGCATTCATCATTTTTGCATCTTTACACTCTAATAAAATTCTTAGTTTATTTTCAGTGCCTGAGTAGCGTATAAGATGGCGAATATTATTTTTATCCAGCTCATTTAACTTATCATTCAATCCCTCTATCTGCTCAAGCGGTTTTTTTACTTTTATATTTATGTTTGTAAGTTTTTGTGGGTATAACTTAAAAGGACGCAGTGCCTTTGAGGCTTTTTGTTTTGTATTGATTAGTAACGCCAATGTTTGAAGCGCGCTCACAAGCCCATCTCCGGTTTTTGCATAATCACTTATAATCACATGTCCGCTCTGCTCCCCACCAAAGTTTATTCCCTCTTTTTTCATAACTTCTAAAACATTTTTATCACCGACATCTGAGCGAAATAAATTCAATCCTTTTGTACTCAAAAAGTCTTCCAGTCCCTGATTACTCATAACTGTAGAAACAATTCCACCACCTTTTAAGGTACCTTGATCATTCATGTAAGAACCTAATGCTCCTAAAAGATAGTCTCCATCAATAGGTTCACCATTTTCGTCAACAACAACAAGTCTATCAGCATCTCCATCAAGAGCAATTCCTAAATCTGCCCTAAACTTCACGACACTCTCGCACAAATCTTTTGTATGAAGTGCTCCGCATCCTTCGTTTATGTTGAATCCGTCTGGCTTATTATGAAGTACGATAACTTCAGCACCAAGTTCTTCGAGTACGGTTGGACCGACTTTGTATGCCGCCCCATTCGCTGCATCTAAAACTATTCTTACACCTTGAAGTGAAAGTTCTCTGGGAAAAGAATTTTTTAACTGAACTATATATCGCCCAATAACATCATCAATTCTTTTAGCTTTGCCAATATTCTTTGCAGTAACTTGAGCATCTTGCAGAGCTTGAGTGTCTCTATATATGGCTTCAATCTCTTCTTCGACATCACTGGAGAGTTTATCTCCATGTCCATCGAAAAATTTTATTCCATTATCTTCATACGAATTATGGGAAGCACTAATCATAATCCCTGCATCACATCTCATATTTTCAGTGATAAATGCTATAGCTGGGGTAGGCATAGGACCGATTTCAACTACATCGTAACCGATTGCGGTCAATCCGCTTACAATAGCATTTTCTATCATGTAGCCGCTTCTTCTAGTGTCTTTACCTATTAATATTTTGTTCGACAATGAATGTTTTTTAAAGTATATTCCAGCTGCCATGGCAACTTTCATGGCAAGTTCAGCGCTCAAGAATGAACCGGCCTCACCCCTTACTCCATCTGTTCCAAATAATTTCATATAATTTCCAATAATTTAAAGTAGTGAATTTTAACATAATTCTTGAGATAAAGAAGAAATATAGCAATTCTTATTCTATTTAACTTAGCTTTAATTATCTTTAAGCTAGAATTCCGCACTAAAATTTCATGAGAAGGACTCATATATGGCAAATCATAAGTCATCAATTAAGAGAATTCGTCAGACAATCGTTCGTAGTGAGCGTAATCGTTTTTACAGAACTCGTCTTAAAAATATCGTAAAAAATGTAAATTCTGCAGTTGAAGCAGGTAACAAAGAAGAAGCTACTACAGCATTTAAAGTAGCTAACCAACAAATTCACAAATTTGTAAGCAAAGGTATCTTAAAAAAAGAAACTGCCGCTAGAAAAGTAAGTCGTCTACACAGAGCTGTAAACGCAATATAAGGTTTAACAATTAATGTTAGCCGATAAACTTACCCCGTTTATCACCCGCTATAATGAACTTAGCAATTTGCTGAGTTCACCTGACATAACTTCTGACATCAAAAGGATGACAGACCTCTCAAGAGAACAATCTTCACTTTTAGACATAGTTGAAAAAGCAAAAGAGTATAAAGCTTTGGTAAAAGATATTGCTGATGCTAAAGCTATGCTTGGCGATTCTGAAATGTTTGAAATGGCAAAAGAGGAACTCAAAGAGCTTGAGCCTCGCAAGCTGGAGCTTGAAGATGAGATAAGACTTCTTTTATTGCCAAAAGATCCAAACGATGATAGAAATATTATCGTTGAGCTTCGTGCTGGAGCCGGCGGTGATGAAGCTGCTATCTTTGTAGGTGATTTGTTTGATGCCTATACAAGATATGCAGATTTAAGAGGCTGGAAGATTGAGATTATTAATACATCTCCGTCTGATTCTGGTGGTTACAAAGATGTTACTGCCCTTATTAAAGGGGAGCAGGTTTATAGTAGGTTGAAGTATGAAGGTGGAACACATCGTGTTCAGCGTGTTCCAGTCACAGAATCACAAGGTCGTGTTCATACATCAGCTATTACCGTTGCAGTAATGCCGGAAGTTGATGATATTGAAATAGAAATTAATGCTTCTGATTTAAAAATCGATGTAATGCGTTCATCAGGCAATGGTGGTCAATCAGTCAATACGACCGATTCTGCTGTTCGTATTACTCATTTACCATCTGGTTTAGTTGTAACCAATCAAGATGGTAAATCACAACATAAAAATAAAGATGCTGCTATGAAAGTTCTAAAAGCTAGACTTTATGACTTAGAAATGCAAGAACAACAATCTGAAAATGCTGCTGAACGTGCTGCACAAGTTGGAACTGGCGATAGATCTGGTCGTATTCGTACGTATAACTATCCTCAGAATCGTATAAGTGACCATAGAATTAATTTAACTTTATACAGACTTGATGCGATTATGGGAGGTGGACTCTTAGATGAAATTATCGAGCCGCTTATCGCTGACCATCAATCTAAAATTGTTGAGGCTGCGGGACTTTAGAAAACTACTTTCACATGTCAGACTGACATGTGAAGATACTCTCAGATATAAGAGTGAAAATTTGTTTAAAAATTATACTCACTCACAAAAACTCTCTTAACCTCGCCTCTAAAAGTAATCGTTTTTTTATTTATTCCTAAATAAAGGGTATCTCCACTTTTAGGGTAAACTTCTATATTTTCACCAACTTTTTTTTCTAATAATGCCACATAGAAACAAGCTGCCATTCCTGTCCCACATGCCAAAGTCTCATCTTCAACACCTCTTTCATAAGTTCTGACTCTTAAGTTCTTACCGTCCACATAAGCTATGTTCACATTAGCATTATATTTATACCTTAACTCTCGAGCTTCTTGAATATCAAACTTTGTAATATCATCAGTAAAACTAACAAGGTGCGGGACACCGGTGTTGACTTTCATCCATTTTTTATCATTGTATATTATGTCTTTTTCTAAAACAGATGGCGGTGTCAGCTCGCTTAAAACCATTGAATCATCTACCTCGGCAGATATAACTCCAGCCTGCGTTAAAAAACTCATTTTATTATCTGCAAGCTCATTTATATAAGCATAATGAGCACAGGCACGGCTGCCGTTGCCGCACATCTCTGCCTCACTTCCGTCAGAGTTGTAAAACTGCCACTCAAAATCATACTTGGCATGTGGAAGCAAAACAATCAAACCATCAGCACCAATTCCGTTTTGTCTATGACAAAGCTCTTTTGCCAATTCGCTTCTGTCTTTTTTAACAAAAGTATGGAACAAAACAAAATCATTTCCGTTTGCACTATATTTAGATACTGTCATTTTCTTTCCTATAAATACTTTGTTTTTATTTTTTCGACGAATTCTTCGCACTCTTGCTGAAGATGCTTTAAGTTTTGAGAATTATCAATAATCCATGTAGCTCTTTTTTTCTTCTCTTCAATCGGCATTTGAGAGTTAATTCTTTTTAAAGATTCTTCTCTGGAGTATCCATTTCTCTTCATAAAGCGCTCGAGCTGGATATCACTGGGAGCATAAACTACAACACTTTCCTTGATGTCATACGCAGAGTTTTCAAAGAACAAAGGAATGTCTATAAGATAAGGAAATTTAAAACTATCTTGTTTTATGCTTCTCTTCTCTATTTCAGTTCTTATCTTCGGATGTAAAAAATCTTCTAAAACTTTTTTCATTTTACCGTCTGAAAAAATCAAAGTTCCAAGCTTAGCGCGATCTACTTTCGAACCATTGACATATTCTTCGCCAAAGGTATCTTTAACCCAAGAAACAGAAGCATCCAGAATCTCATGAGAAATTGTATCTGCATCAATAACTCTCATTCCATTCAGGGATAAAAGGGATGCTACAGTACTTTTCCCTGTAGCAATCCCTCCAGTCAACGCTATAGCATATTTAAATGCCATTAGTTTTTAATGATTCCTAAGTACTCTTTACGGATATAGTTAGGCATCGCAAATGATGATACATGTATATCACAATTATAATAGCTCAAATCATCTAACATGTCAGACCTTTGTAAAATTATGTCAGCGGTCGGATGGTACTCTTTTGAAGCCAATAGTGCTGTTGCACCATCACCAATGTTATATGGCATAATAACTTTAAAGTAATTACCTAAAACTTGCATAAGAATCTTATTGCTATGTGTTTCATCCAATGAATCATGACTTATGACAAGTTGACCATCTTCTTTTAATATACGGTTAATATGCGCAATGACAGCACTGTCACCCTTCATCTCGCATACCACAACATCATAATTTGTATCACTTAAATCACGAAGACTGTCTAAGCTGCAAGCTACTACGTTTGAGCTAATTTCATTATGTTTTTCAACTTCTTTACTTAAAAGATTTGCATCATCACTGATGATTAAAACATTCTCTGGGTTTTTATTTGTGCAAAGAGGAACATGCACCATCATTTCTGGGTAGATAAAAGATTTCATTTATATTTTTCCTATATTATAGTTAAAAGCGATTTTAGCATATTTGGATTAATTTTACTTAATATGGATATAATTACGAAATATTTACAAAAATATAAAGGTATTAGATGGATTTCAACAAAGTTAGATCATTTTGCAGATCATTTCGCATTATTATAGGAATAGTTCTAATCATAATTGGTTTTGTAACTGGCATTTTTTGGTTTTATTTAGGAATTTTACCTCTTATTGCTGGGGTCATGAACTTTTGTCCACTGTGCATGATTACAAAGAAATGTGATTTACCTAAAAATTCGGAGTATTAAAATGAGTCAAATTAGTTATAAGGATGCCGGCGTTGATATCGATGCCGGTAATAGTTTTGTTGAAAATATTAAACCTTTAGTTAAATCCACAAGAATCCCAGGCGTACTTGGCGGCATAGGTTCTTTTGCCGGAGCATTTGAGCTTCCTAAAGGGTTCAAAGAGCCTGTAATGCTTGCTGCAACAGACGGTGTTGGCACGAAACTAAAACTTGCTATAGATTCAGGGATTCATAATACAGTTGGAATAGATTTAGTTGCCATGTGTGTTAATGATTTGCTTTGTAATTTTGGCACTCCATCATTTTTTCTAGATTATTATGCAACAGGCAAACTTGATGTCAAAACTGCAACAAGCGTTGTTGCAGGTATAGCTGAGGGGTGCATAAGAAGTGAATGCGCATTGATAGGTGGAGAAACTGCAGAAATGCCAGGCATGTATTCTAGTGATGATTATGACTTGGCTGGCTTTGCTGTTGGTGTCGCTGAAAAAAGTGAGATGGACAGAGTATCTCTTGTAAGAGAAGGACATAAACTCATTGCACTACCCAGTTCAGGACTTCATTCAAACGGTTTTTCATTGGCAAGAAAAGTTCTATTTGAAAAAATGGGCATGAAATTTGATGATGATTTTAATGGCAAACCGTTGATTGAAACCCTGCTAGAACCTACAAAAATTTACGTAAAGATGTTCAAAGAACTAAAAAATGAGATAGTTGCAATGGCTCATATTACGGGTGGAGGCATAGTTGAAAATTTACCTCGCGTTCTTCCTGAAAATTTAAAAGCGGAAATTAAAAAAGACTCTATAAAAGTATTACCAATTTTTGAACTCATGAGCGAACATGTAGATCGTGATGAGATGTTTAGAGCATTCAACATGGGTGTTGGCATGATTTTAGTAGTTGAAGATGCTAATGTTGAAACAGTTTTATCTAAAACTGATGGTTATTTAATCGGTGAAATAAAAGAAGGAAAACGTGAAGCGGTGATGATATAGTCATTACTCTTTAGAAGTAACCAATTCAAGGATAAAGGTGTTGCACTTTAAACTTGAATTGGCGATTAGAAATTCTAAATTTGGGTACAAAATTCCATATTAACTATTTTTTAGTGAAATAAATAGAAAATTACACCACTTTATTTTATAATTGATAGATAAAAAGTTTGTGATTATAGATAGTAAGTTAATTGAATAATGATTATATTGAAAGAGAAGATTTAAAAGTAAGAATAGATTTTGAGA
>CALCGG010000183.1 GCA_937900945.1 uncultured Sulfurimonas sp.
TATACCTTTGTATTGGACTGAGGATTTTAGAGCTTCCAAAATGTCGGATTTTAGTTCGTAAATTCCTATGCTATACCATGTAATCAGATAGAATCCGTCAAAATAATCAATAGTTAAACCGCCGATACCATCGCCTTCTCCATTGAAAACTCTAAATGCTGTAGTTGTCTCATCGTTAAAAAAATCTTCTCTGTACTTGATAGCAGATTTTATTTTCTCTGCAAAAAAGGCTACATCAATTTTTTCATTTTTTATAGCTGAAAGAATCCAGCCATGACCTTTATTTTGTATCCCATGATACCCTTTGGCGATAAACTTTTTTTTATCATCCAAAAGATTTATTATCACTCCTTCTTTCGTCACTTTTTCCCAATCAACAACAGACTCTTTTGTGATTAATGGATATCCTTCTTTATAATCGTTAATATATTGCGATTTAATTGTTAAATCTATCTCTTCATGCATCTTAAGTCCTTAGTGAGAAATTGTATCATTTTTTATCATTTATGCTAAACTGTCTCATGAATTACAAACCATTTAAACCTGCGTTTGGACTTGCTAACAGGCATTTTCAGACATTATATTCTGCACTTTTTGTAAAAGATTTACAATTGGAAATAGAAATAGAACAATTTGAACTCGACGATGGTGATTTTTTAGAATGTACTTGGCATCACAAGGCAAAAGCAAATCGAAACAAGCCGATTGTAGCACTTTTTCATGGGCTTGCCGGTTCTTATAAATCAGCATATATTCAGGGTATTATGCGAGCGCTTGGACGTGAAGATTTCAGCGTGGTTTTAATGCACTTTAGAGGTTGCTCAGGTAAACAAAACCGGCTTCCCAGAGCGTATCACAGCGGTGATACTTATGATGCAAAACTACTACTTGGACACTTACAAAAAACTTATCCTAATTCACTTCTATTTGCGGTAGGCTACTCTCTTGGCGGTAATATGCTTTTGAAAATGTTAGGAGAGTATGGAATTTCATCTCCATTGAGTGCGGCTGTTTCTGTTTCTGCTCCGATGCAGCTCGAAGTTGGTGCAAATCAGATGAATCGCGGCTTTTCAAAATTTTATCAGGCTTATCTGATAGAAGATTTAAAAAAATCATTGTTGGAAAAGTATAAATTACATGATATGAAATCATTCATAAATATCGATGAAGAAGGTGTAAAAAAATTAAATACTTTCTGGGAGTTTGATAATGCTTATACTGCACCTATTCATGGTTTTAGTTCAGCAGATGATTATTATGCCAAATCAAGTGCGAAACAGTTTTTAAACTATATTCAAACTGATACACTCATCATTCAAGCTTTGGACGACCCATTCATGACACAAGCGGTTTTACCCAGAGAAGGTCAATACTCAAAAAAAGTAAAGCTTGAGACACATCCGCATGGCGGGCATGTTGGCTTTATCGGCGGCACCATATTTAAGCCGGAATTTTATTTAGAAAAGAGAATACTCAGCTATTTTAAACAATTCATTTAGGAAGATTATGATGATAAGATTGATATTTGTTTTTTTGTTTTTTTACACTCTCGCAGAAGCCAAACTTTTAGATTATGACATAAAACCATCATGGCTAAAAACATCTAAATTTATGAATATCAATATTTTAGATTCAAAAGAGTTGAAGTTTGATGATAAAAATGGGATAAAGGTGAGTGAGTTGTCTGCTCTTGCCTACAATGAAGGCAAGCTTTATGTGCTTAGCGATAAAGGGTATCTGTACCATTTTAACCTATCAATCAAAAATAATAAAATTTACAAACTAAAATTAAAAAAAGCATATCGCTTAAAAGATAAAGATGGGAAAAAATTAAAAAAGTCTCAGAGAGATTCTGAGGGAATGGTCTTTGTTGATAATAATTTACTTATATCATTTGAAAAAGAACCGCGAGTCGAGCTCTTTTCACTTAAAGCAAGAGAGATAAAAAAAGAGAAAATACATAAAGATTTAAAAAATATAGATGATTATAAAAATGAGAATAAAGCTCTTGAAGGAGTTGCCTATAACAAAAAATATGGGATAGTTACAGCACCGGAAGT
>CALCGG010000184.1 GCA_937900945.1 uncultured Sulfurimonas sp.
TTGAGTTTTTATTTTCACATGTAAGAACTCCGCTGTTTCCAACTGTCAAATCTAAAATATCAAACACCGAATCTTTTGACTTTAAAACAACGAACAAGTTTTCTCTGGCTCTTGTAAATGCAACATACAAAGCATTTAAACTGTCTTCATGTAAGAGTGTTTTCTCTTTTGCAAGCGCATTAGCATATTCATCGTCTAAAGCATCTCTTCCTTTTGTACGAAGATAGACATTTTTTAAAGTAATGTTTTCATATTCATAGATGATGGCATCTCTCGCAGGCGGAGCTTTTTTGAGTCTGTCCATCACAATCACATGTTCATATTCCAAACCCTTTGATTTGTGAACAGTAAGCACTCTGACACCGCTCAAATCTGAAGCTGCCGCCGAGACATCGAGTCTTTCATATTCAAAAAGCAAGGCTTCGATATCACTCTGCGAAGCGATGACATGTAAGAACCTGATAAGATGGAAATCATCACTGAAAAGTTCATACTCTATTATCGCACTGCGAACTACATCGAGCAGTTTCACCTGAGTAAAATCGACTCTTTTTATATCTCTGACCTCTTGGTTTATGAGTGCAAAAAAGTTGTGTTTGTATATCTCTTCTCTAAAATAAAGATACTTCAGATACTCCAACATGGCTTTGACACTTTTTTGGTTTATAAGCTTTGTCGTAGTCTCTGTCACAACTTCGATGTTCTCTTTTTGAAGCTCCTGTTTTATCGCTTCCCCGTCACCGTTTGTGGCACATAAAACTGCTATTTCATTCACATCGGCACCGAGTGAAATGAGCCTTTTTATTTGGATAATCACCTCTTCTAAAAGCTCATCATTTTGCACTATTTCAACATATCCAAAAGAGGCGTCAGGTCGTACTTTTTGAGGTAGATAGTCTTTGATTTTATCTTTAAAGACACTGTTTACAAACTCTATCACCTCTTTTTGTGAACGGTAGTTTGTAAGAAGCGGCTCCACATGTGTATTGCACTCTTGTGCCACACTTGCAAAAAGAGCACTCACCCCGCCGCGAAACCTGTAAATAGACTGCTTCACATCTCCGACAAAGAAGAAGCTTCCCTCATCGAAAACACCTTTGCCTGAGACTATCTCCTCGATAAGCGGTTTTAAAATCTCATACTGCAAAATGCTTGTATCTTGAAACTCATCGAGTAACATGTGCTCTATCTGCGAATCAAGTCTAAAGTACAAAAACTCGCTGTCAATGCGCTCTTTTAAAAGGTAATACACAAGCACAGTCACATCGTTAAAACTCAGCTCACTGTCATCAGTGTAAAGCGCCTGTTTTGACTTTACATAAATATCTACAAGCTCATTCAGTGCATAAAAAAAGTTTTGTTCTTTGGCGCGGTTTTGATTTTTTATCGCTTCATTGATTTTTGAGAGATAAATATCCATCTCAGGAACATAACACTTTGAAAAAGTTCTATAGTTTAATGACTCTCTGCCAATCCAACTCTTAGTCAGTAAATCATCAAAACTCTCTGCAACCACAGCATTTTTTGTAGTTGAAGAAGCATCTTTGCAGTTTTCTACTATATTTTTTAGCGCTTCAAAATTATCCAGAGCCTCTTGTTCGTACTGCCAAAAATCCACTTTTGAAAACCTCAGATGACTTAGCTCTTTTTGT
This sequence comes from uncultured Sulfurimonas sp., assembly GCA_937900945.1. Classification (GTDB taxonomy): domain Bacteria; phylum Campylobacterota; class Campylobacteria; order Campylobacterales; family Sulfurimonadaceae; genus Sulfurimonas. The sequence continues at coordinate 1,653 of CALCGG010000184.1, forward strand.
TTTGTATAAAACTCATCAAGCAGTTCAAAGATATCGCCAAGCCTTTTTTTTGACTGCAAAGAAAGAGTGATAAGCGTTTCCCTTTTACCCGCTACACTCACCTCTTTTAAAAATCGTGAAAGTAGTTTCAACTCATGCTGGGAACTCATGGTAGAAAAATCCGGCATCAAACCGGCATACAAAGAAAACTTACGGAGTATCTGAGTAAAAAATTTGTCAATCGTCATGATTTTAGTGTTTGAGTTTAAAAACAAATCCAAAAGCTTTTTACGGTTTTGCAGAAGATACTCTTTTGACAAACCGGTAACATTGACAATCTCATCCAACTCACCCCGACTCTCAAGCTCTTCAAGAGTAAGAACAATCCTCTCCTGCATCTCAAAAGCCGCTTTGTTGGTAAAAGTAAGCGCCAAGATTTTAGAAGGCTCAGCACCCTTAAAAAGGAGACTGAGATAACGAACAACAAGCATAAAAGTCTTACCGCTTCCCGCACT
>CALCGG010000185.1 GCA_937900945.1 uncultured Sulfurimonas sp.
GTTTCTGTTAGTTCTATGGCAGCTTGCAAGTCATAGGTTTTTCGCTCCAATAATCCGACTCTTCTTGAAACATTAAAAGTATGAGTATCGAGTGGCATGATTAAATCAGCCTTATCTATTCCCTGCCATAAGCCCATGTCAATCTCATCATCTCTTACCATCCAGCGAAGAAACATCATCCATCTTTTTAGAGCACCGGCACCCTTTGTTTTTAGACTGATTTGCCCTACTAAAAAGTTATAGCCTTTGGATGAATGTAAAAATTGAGAGTTGATATTTTCTATCAAAGCATGTACCCCTTCAATGGTACTATGATTTTTTTGATATCCGCTTTTAAAAACATCTTCTAAAGTTGTTGTCTGATTTAATCTTTTGAGTGCAATAAAAAGCGCTGTAACATCTTCACTTTTTTGAAATCTGTAATAGTGATTTTTAAGAGATTCTCTTATCTCTTCATCACTTTTTTGCAGTAATGAAAAATCTAAAGAATTTAAAAACTTTACAATTTGCTTCACATTGCCATAGGCAAACATGGCACATATGAGAGAGATTGTTGGGTCGTTGTGACGATAAGCCACTATTATAGGGTCTAGTTTTTCCTCTGATATTTCATCAAAGTTATTGCGTTTTTGAACTTCTAAATCTAAGCGTTTTTTAATATCCACTTTTAAATCTTTTTAGTGCAAATGATAGAGTTTTTTTCTCTCACTCGAACCTGCAATGTTGAGCTGCTTTCTGTACTTTGCTATAGTCCGTCTCACCATTTTTACTTTAAATTTCGTCTCAATTAAATCCAATAATTTGATATCGCTAAGAGGTTTGATTTTATTTTCCCCTTTAATCAAACCTATCAAAAATTCTTTGATTGCCGCGTTTGAAACATCTTCATCTATAGCTGTTGTGAAAAACTCTTTCATGGCTAAAACACCTCTGTCACATGCGATGTATTTATTTGCTATAGCTCTTGAGATGGTAGAGGGATTGTGTCCAAACTCATCGGCTAAAGTCTTTAATGTCAAAGGCATAATCGCTCCGCCTGTAAAAAATTCATACTGATATTCAACTATCATGAGTCCAACTTTGTACAGAGTTGCTTTTCTCATATCGAGCGCATCTACGAGACTTTTTGCTTCTTTAATTTTTTGAGAAATGAATTCATGTTCAACTGCATAATTTGTATCTATAAATATAGTTGGATAGTAGGCATCATTTAGCTTTACTTCTATATTTTCATCTTCATTAAAATAAATCATCAAATCAGGAACTACATGAGATGATTCTTCTTGATATTCAATAGCCGGCGGATTCTTAAAGGTGTTTATTACATGCATCACTTCACTAAATCTAGTGTTATTGGAATAGCTATGGATCTCTTTCATATTATTTATAACTTCTACACACAAAGGGTAAGCTTCATCACTAATCTCTGAGCTGTCAAGCTGAAAAATAAAGGACTCAGCCAAATCTTTTGCTGCAATTCCGACAGGTTCCACATGTGCAAATCTTTGACGGATTTTTTCAAACTCTTCAATACTTATATTATGTTTTAAACAAAAAGCTTCACTGTCTCCCTCATAATATCCATTTTCATCAAGATTTTCAACGACAAAAAAAGCTATTGACTGTGAAATTGGAGTTGGGAAAAGCGGTGCACCTATCTGCTCATCTAAGACTTCATAAAGTGATCTTTTTTGTATAGTCAGAGCTTCTATCTGCTCTGTACGTGAGTTGTTAACTTGACCGGAGATTATTTTTCGGGGAATCTTTTTTTCAAATTCTTCCTCATATCCGGACTTCACTTCAACGACAGGATTGCCATCTATGAAAGGGTTCATAGCCGCACCGAGTTCACTAAGACTTGAGTGTAAAATCGGCAGCCAATTCCTCAAAGTATTTGAGAGTTTATGCTTATTCTCTACACTTTGTGTTTGTTTTAATCCTGCCATTGTTTTGCCAAGCTCTTAAAGCTTAAACGTTTCACCTAGGTAGTGTGTACGTACATCCGCATTTTGCCCTATTTCATCACTTGTACCGCTGGCCAGCAATGAGCCTGCCTTTATTACATAAGCTCTATCACAAACAGCTAGAGTTTCACGAACATTATGGTCTGTTATCAATACACCTATATCGTAAGATACAAGTTGCTTTATGACATTTTGAATATCTAAAACGGCGATAGGGTCAACCCCGGCAAAAGGCTCATCCAAAAGCAAAAACTTAGGTTTATTCACCAAGGCTCTAGCTATCTCAACACGGCGACGTTCACCACCGCTGAGACTGATTCCTTTGCGAAAACGGATCGGCTCGATGTTAAACATATCCAAAAGTTCCAAGATTCTTGCTTCTTGTGCTTCTTTGCCTTTGATACCGACTTGCGCTGCTACCATAAGATTGTCTTCCACACTCAAATCTTTAAAAATCGAAGCTTCTTGCGGAAGATATCCTATCCCTTTTAAAGCTCTTTGATGCAAAGGCATGTTTGATAAGTTTTCTCCATCAAAAAACACCTCCCCATCACTAGCTTCAACTAAACCGCAAATCATGTAAAACGTTGTAGTTTTTCCAGCTCCATTTGGTCCAAGCAGTCCAACAACTTCTCCACTTGAAACCTCTAGGCTCATCCCTTTGACGATCTCTAAATCTTTAATTTTTTTCTTTAAATTAATTGCTTTTAATGTGTGCATGTTATAAAACTCTCTTTACATATTTATTATTAAACTTATACATATTTAACCTTGTATTCTCTCATATCGTATGCTATCTTATCTATCTCAATTACCAATGTCTTAATTCCTGCGGAACTTAAAATAAGTTCGAGCGCATCATCCCCCCACTCCACAAAATGAAGTCCGTCTTTATCTAACTCTTCGAGCATTCCCAAAGAGATAAAATGATCTAGTCCATGATTATAAATATCATAATGATAAATATTTTTCCCATAACATTGCTGAAGTGAAAAAGTTGGTGAAGTCACATCCTCTTTCACTCCAAGTTTTTTTACCATCTCTTTTACAAAAGTGGTCTTTCCGCTTGCCAAATCACCTTTTAAAATCACTACGCCGCTCTTAAAATCTTTTATCACATCATCTACTAACATGTGCAGTTCAGGCAGCTTCAATTTATAGGTTTTCATAATTTGTTTGAAATCTCTATAATTTGTTTAAGTTTCTTCTTGGCACGGGAATTTCGTATCGCCTCTCTTGCCATTTCCAAGCCTTCTTGAATATCACGCGCCACACCGTCAACCAGTAAAGCTGCAGCCGCATTTATAAGTACGATATCTCTTTGTGCATCCGTAGATTTGGCATCAAAGATATTATATAAAATCTGTGCATTTTCATTTGCATCACCGCCCATGATGGCTTTAAGCGGAACTTTTTTGATTTCATATTCCTGCGGATCTATAATAAACTCATGGACAACGCCATGAGAGAGTTGCGATGCGTAAGTAATATCACTGATGCTAATCTCATCCATTCCCTCAGCAGAACTTACAACCATGGTAGAAGTTGCACCGTTTATTTTCAGTGCTTCTGCCATCTTTGGAACAAACGATTTATCAAAAACACCAAGAAGAGATTTTTCAACTCCAGCAGGATTTGTAAGCGGTCCTAAAATATTGAAGATTGTCTTGTCTGGAATGCTTTTTCTTACCGGCATTATAAAGCTCATTGCAGGATGATAGTTCTGTGCAAACATAAAAGTAAACCCTGTTTCTTCCAAAAGTTTAGCGCTATTTTTGATGCTTAAATCAAGTCTTACGCCGAGACGCTCAAACATATCTGCGCTTCCTGACTTTGAAGTAACAGAACGGCTTCCATGTTTTGCAACATAACTCCCGCATGAAGCAACAAGTATGGCAACCGTAGAGGAGATATTAAAACTGCCTATTTTATCTCCGCCGGTTCCGACTATGTCCATAGCTTTAAGACGAATCTCCTCAGATACCGGAAGAGATAAAGCATGGGATCGCATCACTTCAGCTGCCGCGGCTATACTCTCTACAGATGTGTACTCATCCAGCTTCATACTAAGTAAAAAATCTCTCATTTCATTGACGTTCATTTCATTGTTAAAAAGAGACTCAAATGATTTTTTAGTTTCATCATATGTCATGCTATTTCCTTAATGTATTCATCTTGTAAAGATTTTGGTGTTGATTTTGTAGTTGGGATTTTAAGAACTTCATACTTCTTTGTACTCTCAAGAAAGTTAAGAGTTATAACGCTTCCAACCTCAACATTTTTACTGGACTTCGCAATAATACCGTTGATGAGAACCACCCCATTGCTTATCATATCTTGAGCTACAGAGCGTCTCTTTGTAATATTTACTGAATTTAAAAACTTATCTATTCTCATTCTTTCACACTTTAAAATAATTTTTCTTTATTGTAGAGTAATAAAACTGAAAGAATTGTAATAGTTGGAACATTTTTTGCATCAAATCTTATTGGCTTGTAAAATTGTGCAAAAAAGTAAGGTTACGAAGCAAATCCGCTGGAAAAAGTATCTTTGGCGACAACGATCTGTTTTTGTCGCTCTTTTCTCTTAGTATCTTTTTCAACAAATATTTTTTTACGCGTTTTCGGGTCCATCTCTGTATAATACATGACAGCCGAATATGTTCCGGGAGTCGGAGTAAAAACCTGAGCTTGTTCTGGGTTCATCTGCAGTTCATCTGTTGTAAATCTTTTGAGTTCATGCATATCTTTTTCTTCACATCCGGGATGAGCAGCTATGAGATAATAGGTTAAAAACTGCTGTTTGCCCTCTTCTTTGTTTAACCTGTCATATAACTTTTTAAAGTCCACTAAAGTCTGTTTCCCAGGTTTTCCCATAAGTTCTAAAACATGCTGCTCTGTATGTTCCGGTGCTACTTTCATCTGTCCGGAGATATGATGCTGCACCATCTCTTTTAAGTATTCATATCCATGTTTTTTATCTTCCGTTATAAGGTCATACCTCACACCCGATGCCACAAATGCTTTTCTTACCCCCTCCACTGCTCTTACCTGACGAAGAAGATTGATATTTCTGCTGTGGTCAACTTTCATAGTTTTACACAAATGCGTTGCATCTACACATCGCTGAAAATCACAAGTACCAAGCTTTAACTTCTTATCGCACTCATAACCATACATGTTGGCAGTTGGACCTCCGACATCGGAGATAATCCCTTTATAGTCCTTGTACTGATTGAAGTCTTTTGCTTCTTTGAGTATGTTCGTCTCCGAGCGGGTTCTGATAGTTCGTCCTTGATGAACGCCTATTGCACAGAAATTACATTCACCCCAGCAGCCATGGTGCGTCATGATAGAAAATTTGATTGTCTCCAAACACTTAACTTTCCCATCCTTTGCGTAGTACGGATGAAGTTCTCTGGTAAAAGGCAGATTGGAGTTGGCATCCATCTCATCTTCATTGAGATAATCACATGGAGGGTTTTGTATCAGATAACGATTATCTACCGGCTGGCAAAGTCCTTTCGCTGCCAGAGGGTCATTATTGTCATAAAAGAGGTCAAACAAGTCAATATACTTCTCTTTGTTCTCCAAACACTCTGCATGTGAAGGCAACTGATGATATTCGTAATTTGCTTCTTTTGAGATATAGCAAACACCTCTTATATCTGTATAGTCTCTTTTTTCATCTATCGCTTTTGTTAACTGTTCAAGGGCAATCTCACCCATGCCATAAATGAGTATGTCTGCTTTTGAGTCAAAAAGAATCGGTTTTTTAAGTTTATTTGACCAGTAATCATAATGAGTCACTCTTCTGAGGCTCGCTTCAATACCGCCAAGAACCAAAGGAACTGTGTCTTTAAAGTGACGTCTTATAAGGTTGCAGTAAACACTTAAAGCACGATCAGGTCTTTTATCGTTCTTTCCGCCCGGAGTGTAATCATCTGTATTGCGAAACTTCTTTGTTGCAGTATAGTTTGAGACCATGCTGTCAACACTTCCACCGCTCACGCCCCAGTAAAGTCTTGGCTCACCAAGACGGGAAATATCCTCAGCGCTATTTATGTCCGGCTGACCTATCATCCCAACTTTATAACCAAGTCGCTCAAGCATTCGTCCGACCATAGCCACACCGATAAAGGGGGAATCAATATATGCGTCTCCGCTTACAAGTATAATATCACAATAGTCCCAGCCTCTTGCATCCATATCTGCTCTGGTTGTCGGCAGAAAATCTTTTGCACTGAATGTGACTGTATCTTTTTTTGGCTCTGTATTTTTGTTTCTTCTACTCAATGATTAACCCTTTGACATGTGAAAACAATATTTTAATTAAAGAAATATTTTTTATGTGTATAATAATACTTAATGAAAATAAAGAAAGAGATTATAAACAGGAGCTTACATGACATACCCTTATGAAAATTTAGAAAACTTTACACTTGCCAGGCTGCTTGACAGAACTGCAATTCTTTATGGGGATAGAGATGCATTTGGCAAGGTAGGTGAGAGTGCCATGAAATACTCAGAGTTTAATGAAAAAGTTCACCTTATGATAGAGCTGCTACAGGCAAATGGAATATCTCAAGGTGATAAAGTGCTGCTTCTTAGCGAAAACATGCCAAACTGGAGTATTGCTTATTTCGCTGTTACGTACTTTGGCGCTGTTATTGTTCCGGTGCTTCCTGATTTTCATCCGGCAGAAATTCACCATATCATAAGACACTCAGAAACTAAAGCCGCATTTGTATCAGATAAATTCCAAGGAACTATAGAAGATTTCAATGAGTCTACTATAGAATTTGTAATAAATCTGGATGAATTGAAAATTGTTGAAACGTTAAGCAATCCTAGCTATTTATCACAGTTTGCAAAAAAGACAAAAGAGATAACACAAAAAATCTCAGATTATTCTCAAGATATTTCAGGGGTAAATGAATCAAAGATTTTAGAGGATGTAAGCAGCAGCTCGTATGTGTCACAAGTTACAAATAAAACCAAAGAGATGGCGCAAAGCACAAAAAAAATGGCGCAAAAAATAGCGAATTATTACCCAGATATCTCCAAACCGGACGAAGATGATTTATGTGCTATCATATACACTTCCGGAACTACAGGGCACTCTAAAGGTGTTATGCTTTCACACAAAAATATTGTAACAAATGCTCTCTCATCTTTTTCAGTTTTAAATATTTTGCCAGAAGATGTATTTTTATCAATTTTGCCTTTGGCACATACCTATGAATGTACGGTAGGACTTATCATCCCCGTGCTTCATGGAAGCAGTGTTTACTATATAGACAGAGCACCGACTCCAAGTGTACTTTTAAAAGCATTTTCAATAGTAAAACCTACTTTTGTACTCAGTGTTCCGCTTGTAATTGAAAAGATATACAAAAATAAAATCCTTCCTAAGTTTAGCAGCTCAACAATTATGCGATTGCTGTACAAGATTCCCTTTATCAGGAAATTTCTCAACAAGATGGCCGGTAAAAAGCTCATAGAAACATTTGGCGGAAGGATTAGATTTTTTGCCATCGGCGGTGCGGCGCTTTCTCCTTTTGTGGAAAAGTTTTTAATAGAAGCAGAATTTCCTTATACAGTGGGTTATGGCTTAACGGAAACAGCTCCTTTGTTAGCCGGCACACCGATAGGAGAAAAACCTAAGTTCAGATCAACCGGACCTGCCATGTACGGAGTTGAGTTAAAAATAAAAGACAAGGACCCAGTCACAGGTAAAGGGGAAATAATAGCAAAATCTCCTAGCATCATGATGGGCTATTATAAGGATAAAGAAAAAACTGCTGAGGTTATGGAAGACGGCTGGTTTTTAACTGGAGATTTAGGATATCTGGATGAAGACGGGTATCTTTTCATCAGTGGAAGAAGCAAAAATGTAATCATCGGTTCAGGAGGAGAAAATATTTATCCTGAGCAAATCGAATCTATCATAAATCAAAATGAAGCTGTTATAGATTCTTTAGTGTTGGAGCAAAATGGACAACTCGTAGCTAGAGTATATCTTGACTATGACCTGCTGGATAAAAAGTTTAAGATTAAGAAAAACGGTGACGAATATGTCAGAGAAGAGATTGAAAAATTACTCGAAGAGATGAGACAGGATATAAATACAAAGGTATCTTCATTTTCTAAAATGGTGAAGTTTATTGAACAGATAGAGCCTTTTATAAAAACTCCAACTAAAAAAATCAAAAGATTTTTATATACAAATTAAAAAGGTAACTATTATGAAATATAAAAGACTTGAGGCCATGCTATGGGGTGCATTCTACGGAGATGCTTATGCCCTTGGTGTACACTGGATTTACGATACAGACATGATTAAAAATGCTCATCTTGACTTTTCTGCATGTCATGCTCCTTTGAGCTCTTATCATCCAAATAAAAAGAGCGGCGATTTTACTCACTACGGTGATCAAATGTTTTGGCTGCTGGAAAATATAGCCCAAGAAAAAAAATTTTCTTTAGTTTCATTTGGAGAAACATGGAATAAATATATGAAAAACTACACAGGCTATGTAGACGGAGCATCAAAACACACTTTTGATAAATTGGAAAACTCAAGCAACTATCTCGCTTGCGGTTCAAGCTCATCTGATTTAAGCGTAATTGGCCGTATGTTTCCTATAGTTTTCAAACATCATGATTCACTTTTGGAACTCCAAGAGAGCATAAAACTTCACACTGTTTTTACGCATATGAATAAAGATTTATTGGATGCATCTGCATTTTTCGGTGAGCTCACGATAGCAGTTTTAAACGCAGCTGATTTGTCTGCAACTATAGATGAAAGCTCTAAGCATTTTGGAGAGAATATACAAAAATGGACACTTCAGGCAAAAGAGGCACTTCCGCTTGATGCAAGTGAGGCTATTAAAAAACTAGGGCAATCATGCGGCGTACATGGCGGCTTTGCAAGTACTATATACTTGCTTTTAAAATATGAAAATGATTTTGATGAAGCACTCAAAGCAAATATAATGGCTGGCGGTGATTCTGCGGCAAGAGGGATGATAGTCGGCGGTATTTTAGGAGCCATCCATTATGACAAAGTTTTAAAAGGCGGATATATAAATCAAATAAACAAACACCAAGAGATAGAAAATTTAATAAAAGAGATTTAAGAGATTATCATGGAAGAGTTCAAAAAAATTTTACATAAAGATGAATCTGTACTTGTGTCTGCGGAAATATCAAAAACTTTTTACAATGGCATTATTTCACTTTATGCACTTGGCGCCTTACTTCTTTTTATAGGCTATGAGTATGAGATTGGAGTGATTGGTGCTGTGTTAATCATACGCACTTTTTACGTACACATGCAAGAGATAAAAGAAAAAAAATCATATCACTGCTTACTTACCGAAGAGCGCCTTATTATACTCAAAGGTCACAAGACAAAAGAAATATTTCCGGTGAATCTAAAAGACATAAGAACAATCTACATAAAACCGGTAAATGAAAGACTGAAAAATATTTTAGATGTCGGTACCTTGGAAGTTTTGACAACTTCCGGTGGCAGATATGTGATAAAAAATATTAAAAAACCATACCTTTACCATAGAGCGATTATTGGGGATATTGTGAGTGCTACTCACTATTCAAACAAGGGTTTGTAAAAAAAATTTAGGAATTAAAGACAGTAATCTATATTTGATTACTGTCAATGTCACTTTAATTCTATTTTATATTTTTATAAAGCAATATATAATACAATGTTATTATATATAAAACGAGACAATCTATTATATAAAATTATTTTAAAGGTTAGATAATGTTTTTTGGAAAAAATGATAAATTAGAAATAGAGTTAAAAGCTCAAAAAGAAGAAAATGAATCTCTCAAAAGTCAAATAGAAGATTTGACTCAAAAAAATTCAGAACTTGAAAAAGCAGCTAGATATGCTGATGGCAATAAGGTGATGAATGAACTTATAAAATCACTTACTCATGGCTTGACTGAGGGTTGTGACAGGGACTTGAAAATTATTCAAAATGACCTGCAAAACAATCTGGGAGCACTAGGAGATGTCGACACAAGAAATCAAACAAATAATACACATGTAGAAGTTTGTTCCAGTGAGATAGTTACACTATCTGGTACTATGGGCTCATTGCTAGAGCATATATCCAGTACGTATGAGCAAGTTAATACATTAAATGCGAATGTTGAGAGTATTGCCAGCGTCATTACGCTTATAAAGGATATTTCAGACCAAACAAATCTGCTTGCACTCAATGCTGCCATCGAAGCAGCAAGAGCTGGAGAGCATGGAAGAGGCTTTGCAGTTGTGGCAGATGAAGTTAGAAAACTTGCCGAGAGAACTCAAAAAGCTACAAGCGAAGTAGAGATATCTGTATCTTCTTTGAAACAAAACACCCAAGAAGTACATGAACATTCACAAGCTATGGAAAAATTATCTCAAAACTCAAATGAACAAATGAATGTCTTCGAAGAGAAAATGCAGCTCTTATCAGAAAATTCACAAATAATTTCAGAAGAAAATAAAGATGTGACAAATGCTATTTTTATGGTTCTTAGCAAACTGGACCATCTTTTATTTAAAGCAAATGGTTATAGAACTGTATTTACAAACGACGCTACAGGTCAGTTTGCATCAGACAATGAATGCAGACTTGGTAAATGGTACTTCGAGGGAACAGGAAAAGAGAAGTTTGCTAAAGCTGCAAGTTACTCCAAAATGGCTGCTCCGCATAAAGAGGTACATGATAACATTAAAAAAGCAGTTGATTGTGTTAAAAATGGAACTTGCACGCAAGAGTCTCAAAATGTTATGACTTATTTTAATGCAGCAGAACAAGCTTCCATAAAAGTAGTAGAAATCTTAAGTGCTATGCTAAAAGAAGAAAAGGCTATCAGACATAA
>CALCGG010000186.1 GCA_937900945.1 uncultured Sulfurimonas sp.
CGATTGCAGCAAAAGCTGCAAGACCTACGCCTAAAAATTTTCTTCTATCCATTTTCAATCCTTTTATTTAGTTTAATGTTTTTTACTTGAATTTATCATAAATCCAACTATATCTCTAACTTCCGATGGTGTCAAGTCTTCATTTCCACCTTTTGGAGGCATTCCACCCATACCATTTACAGCGTTATAAAGAACTTTATCAAAACCTTTTACCATTAGCGCATCCCAAGCTGCTATACTTCCAACGGCTGGAGCACCCAACATATCAGTAGCATGACAAACTTTACAATTTGCATTATACAACTTTTCAGCTTTAGATACAGATTTATCTTCAACTTCCGGTGGTAAGTCTCTAGCATATGCATATGGAGGTACCACATCTTTCATTTCGTAGCCAATTTTCATAACCGTAGCTTCTGTTTTGCCATCCATGCCAGGATCTTTACAATTAGTCATACATCTTGTACCAGAACCAATATTTTTAGCACGATCTGCAAAAAATGCTTTTACATTTGCTGGACCTTCTGGACCATCAATATTTGGGTAAAAACCATTGTTGTTCGGTAAAACTACTTTTGCAAGTTTTTCTGCATTCAGAACATACTCATCAGTCATCTTTTCACCATCTATAACAATTTGGTTCTGAGCCAATATATAAGCTGTAAGAGCATAAGTGTCATTAGCACTTAAGCTCTTAGGAGTTGCATATGGCATAGCGTCTCTAATGTATGTAAAAAGAGTAGTAGCTTTTGGCCAATATGTTCCAATAGTTCTTGTTGGAGCAGCCATACCTGGTTGTAATCTTTGGTTTTTAAGAGTTATTATAACTCCGTTTTCATCTTTAGATTGATTGCCACCAGTTAGTTGTGGATAACCATTTCCACCACCACCAAAGTCACCATGACAAGATGCACATTGTGTTTCAAAAAGTTCATCACCCTCTTCAACAGAACCCTCACCTTCAGGTAAGCCTGTACCATCTGGTAGTGCATCTACATCCCATGCTGCGATTTCATTAGCAGTTGGTAGTCTACCAAAGTTGACACCTTTAGTACTTTGCTCATTGTAGCGATACGCTGTGTGTACACCATCTTTTCTTGGATATATCACACCACCATCAATAGCTCCCGGTTGAGAACTATATTTTCCTGGAAGAGTGCTTGAATCTGCACTACTCCCTCCAAAAAGAAGAGTTGAACTTAATGCTAAAGCAACACCTGCCACCATTAATTTATGATCTAATTTGAACATTATTCACCTCCCCTTTAGCGTTAACAGCCCATGTGTGTATAGCATTTCTATGATAAACACCTTCAACTCCAACTACTTTTTTCTCTTGATTAACGGTAGGTTGAACATTGTCAGAATCATCATATGAACGACTTGCCAATAATAAAGGTTTACCTTCATATCTGTACATATAAGAGAATCTTGTCCAAGCTTTTGGTAATACTAAACCTTTAAGATTAGCTTCTACCCAGTTCTTACCACCATCAAAGGTGATATCAACACCACTAACAGTGCCATGACCAGTCCATGCTAAACCTTCAATCTCAACTAAGTCACCCACTTTAAGATCAGTCCAAGGAATCTCTGGACATGGTGAAGTGATAATTGAGTTTGTTTCTAGTGCGTAAAAGTGTTGTATAGCTTTACCACTTGCAGTAAGTGCAGTATATTTAGAAGTTTCCTCTTTTGCATACCATGGCTTATCACCGAACTCTAGTCTTTTTAGCCATTTAACACACAAGTTAGCTTCCCAACCTGGTGCCAATAAACGAACCGGATAACCCTGTTCATTACGAAGCGCTTCACCATTTTGTCCATAAACAATCATAACATCATCAAGAACTTTTTCAATAGGCAGAGTTCTGCTCATCTCTGAGCCATCACTACCTTCAGCAAGCATCCACTTAGCTTCAGGCTTAAGCCCAAGCTCGTCAAGAATTGTTTTTAAACGAACTCCAGTCCATTCAGTACAACTCATCATACCTCTAACAAACTGTAGAGAGTTAAATTGTGGACCTTTCCACTCAGCAGCACCATTTGATGGGCACTCCATAAAGTGAATTCTACTTTCACTTGGGTATCTTTTAAGCTGCTCTAAGGTGAGAACAATAGGCTTTTCAACAAGACCGTGAATCATCAATCTATATTCATTTGGATCAATTTGTGCAACACCATTGTGTGTACGAGTAAAGTGCAAACCATTTGGAGTGATAATACCTTTTTGCTCATGGATTGGTGACATAGAAATCGCAGCGTGCATATCCCCAGCTGATGACATTAACGCTGATGTTCTTCTTACAACATTATGCTCATACTTTGATGGAAATCCGTAAGGATTAGAGTTACACTCTAATCCTAAACTAGTTCCCCACTTCGAATGATGCATAATCGCTGGATCATCTGCAAATACAGCACTAGGTGCTAAGATACTCGCAGCAGCAACAGCACTAACAGATGCTGTTCTTTTGAAGAAGTCTCTTCTGCTAATAGAAGTTAATTCTTCTGTTTTGAATGTTTCAATCATATATTTCTCCTTTTTTTTAAGTATTACAATATTCATATCTTTATATTAAAAACACCTTAATAAATCTTGATGTACTTTAACGAGTAGCGAAGGTATTATAGAATTTATAGAAGCTAATAGTTCTGAATATAGACTAATTATCACAAAGTTATTACATTTCTGTAACTATATGAAACATATATAAGATACTTTAAAAACTAACTTAGTTTTTCAAATTTACCTATTATAAAGTCTATAGTTTTTCTAAGTAGGAAGAGTACACTATATATAATAAAAGAGTATAAAAAAGGATGAGAATAGTTTTCTCTTTCATGCATCTTGGTTAGTCTTGAAAAGGGATCGCTCAATAAATCGATATGCATTATCAAGGCTAATATCAACAGTGTAAGTAAGTAATAGAGAAGCTCTTTTTTTATTGAATGCAATAGCATTTAATCAGCTTCTTCTTCATTAAGTTCTGCACTACTATCTTCATCTTCAACAACATCTTCTCTTAGCTCAATTATAAGTTCTTGGCGTTTAGCTCGTAACTTTTCTAAAATTTCTCTTCCAACATATTCTCTATCTTGCCAGTCAGACTCTTCAATGATATCAAAAAGTTTTTTAAAGTATTCGTAATGCACATCTCCACTTGTTACTTTAAAAAAGTAAAATCTTCTAAAACTTTTGTCATCGATGTCGCAAATAGCAAATTTTTTACCTATACTATCTCTATAAACTTCTTCTTTAATCCAGTTTAGGAAAAAATCTGCTTCTTTAAACCAGTTATACAGATGTAAATCACTATCTTTTAAAAGTTTGTAAGTCTCAGTTTGTGCATCATCTAACTCTAAGAGATAAACATTTTCATCTAGTTCAAACTTATCTAGTTCTTCATCATAAGTAACCAACTCAAATTTTACTTGCATATATAGTTCCTGAATAAATAGTGGGAGTAATCTAAAAAAAAGAAGAGAGCAAGGAGCCCTCTCTTTTTATATATTATGCTTTACCGGTAACAAGCATACCGTACATTGTCATAGGTTTAAGAGCGTATACTTTCATTAGCCACCAAACCCATCTTTCAACCGTTGGATCAAGCGGGAAAGAAGGCGTAGGTTTAACAGTCCAGTCAAATTCTGCAAGCATAACTCTGCCGATATCTGTAATAAGTGGACAAACTGTATAACCTGCATATTTAGCTGAAAGTTGTTTACCATTCATCTGCGCTATTAAATTGTCACAAAGTACTTTATACTGCTTTCTTATTGAGCCACCTGTTTTACCCATCGGTACAGCAGCAACATCACCAATAGCATATACATTTTTATATTGGAAATGCTGGAGAGTTTCTTTGTTTACCGGTACCCAACCTGCAGGTGAACCAATATCAGACTCTCTTACCTCTCTTGGAGCTATTACTTCAGGAGAGATATGTAAAAAGTCATAAGGTACTTTTACTTTTTCATGCTTAGGAATAACTTCGTACTCTTTCATGATTGGATCCCAAGGACCTTTTTCTTGCCATTTAGAATCAAAAACTGCAATTTTATTTTCTTTTTGCACTTCTATAAGGTTGTGTCTATATTTCCACTTGAAACCTTCGCGTTCAAACTGGCCAAGAATAGCATCGTGATACTCAGGGACACCAAACATCGCTCCACCATTTGTAAAGAATGTCATCTCTACATTATCTCTTGCACCTGCTTCTTTAAGCCTAGTATTTGCAAGATACATGATTTTCTTTGGAGCACCACCACACTTAATAGGTGTGCTTGGGTGTGTGAAAAGAAATTTAAGTTTTTTACCGGACTTTGCTTCTGCAATTTTCTTTTGCATGATTTCCCAAGTTCTTTCAGCACCCTCTGCAGTATATATAGAACAGATATCATCACCTAAAACTTCTATTAGTTTAGAGTTGTCACCCGAAGAATAACAACGACCAGCAGCTTCTAGCCCTAAGATTCTTTCAAAGTCAAGATGTAAGCCAGTAGCTAAAATCATATAATCATACTCTACTTGTTGACCACTAGCAGTTGTTACATTATTTTTTTGAGGATTAAAACCTATAACTTTATCTGCAATAAGCTTTACACCATCTGGTACGAAGTCATCTCTGTTATATTTAATATCATCTATATCCCAAATACCTGCTGCAACTAAAGTTTGTCCAGGCTGATAAGAAACTGAAAGCTTTTCCGGCTCTATTACAGTGATATCAGGGTTGCTAAGCATTGTAGTTAATCTTCTCGCAGTACTCATACCAGCTAAACCACCACCAACAATAAGAATTCTACCCTTAGCATCAGTCTTTACTATCTCTTCTTCAGCAGCTTGGGCACTTGTACCACCCATTAAAAAACTAGCACTAGATATACCGGCTAATTTCATTGCATCTCTTCTGCTCATACCTTTAGATGCTAAGTCTTTATCCATTTCCGATAACATATTATTAATATATTTATTATCCATAATTATCCTTTATTTATTATCAAAATTATTTTAAACCATTAACATATTTAGCAACAGCATCTAGTTCAAGCACAGACAAGTCGTATGTTGCACTTTTCATGATCGCGCCATAACCAGTTTTGTTTACTTGGGAATAATCTTTTTCAACTCTTCCACTTTTGTATCTAAGTAGTTCATAGTTTAATTTAGAAACTTCCCAGCCTCCTATTGCAGAATACACAATACCTTTGGCCGAACCTTTAAAGCTTGTTTGTTTACCATCAACGCCATGACAGCTTGCACATTTTCTATCATATATTACATCACCTTTTGGTGGCAGTAACATCCCTGACTTGTATACAGAAGCAGCATCAGCAGCGAATAATGCAACACTTGCAAGCAGTACCGAAAAAATAATTTTTTTCATTTCTAAACCTCATATTTTTTTTTGATTGTAACGATTATAAGATTAATTTCTTAAAAAAGTCTGTAAACACTGCATTGTCAATATAATTTGAACAAAGTGTTACGTTTTTATCACATTTTTACCACAATTCTATTTATGTCTAAGATTTTTTTATAATTCCTAAAAGAACATAAAGTTTCTTATTTTCATCAATATAAAAGGGAATTGTATAGCCTTGGTTTTCTATATCTTTTATATTTTCATCATTAAAATAAA
>CALCGG010000187.1 GCA_937900945.1 uncultured Sulfurimonas sp.
ATAGAAAATCAGTTAGAAGAATATAAAACACAGTCATTAGTTGAGTATTCAGAACTTGAAAAATTAAGACAAGAACAATTCTCTATAAAAGATGAAGATGGAAAATTAATTGATGGTTCAAACCCTGAAGCCTCAAAACATTGGGCAAAAGAATTATCAGGCTATATGAGTGGGAAAAAATCAGATAGAGAACTTCAAGCACTTGGTAAGAAGATTTTACAAAGAACTACAATTGAATTAAAACAGTATTTTCAATCTATTGATAATCAAGATAATAAGTTGATATTTTTACAAAAGCTCATTAAAACTGAAGCTGACTTATTAAGAACTGATAATATAAGATGGAAAGAGAGATTTGATTTTGATTATATAGTGGAACAAGACAGTACTGGTAAAATAATGAAAATCATAGAAGCACTAACTGAGAAGAGACAAGTTGAATACCAAAATTATGTAAGCACCAAGTAAACCCCATCTAGCTTTATTAACAGCTTTTACCTTAGCTCCACATTCCAGGGTAATAAATCTTCAATATCTTTTCCTTCATGCTGATATATTGGAAGCAGTGTAAGAACATGACATAAATAAGCATAAGGGTCTAAGCCATTGGCTTTAGCAGTCTCAATAACACTATACCAATTACACAAAGCAGTAGCACCTTTGGTGCTTGTTGCAAATAACCAATTCTTTCTACCTATAGCAATTGGTCTAACATGATTTTCAGCTTTGTTGTTGTCAATAGAAAGTCTTCCATCTTCAAGATAAATGGATAATTTAGTGAACTGATTGTTCAGATAGATAAATGCACGAGCGATAGCTCCACCTAGCGCTTGTACTTTTAAAAAGTTGCTTTCATGCCACTCTTTTATTGTCTTGATAATTTCTGCTGATTTATCTTCTCTTATGAGCTTCTTTGTATCAGGTGAGTCATCTTTTATCTCTTTTTCAATCTTATAAAGTTTAGCAACCATTACCACTAATTCTTGAGCATACATCTTGCTTAACTCATCACTTGCGCCAGATTTAATAATATCCGTAAACTTTCTTCTTGCATGTGCCCAACATCCAAGTTGAGTAATACCTTCTTTGTTTGCTACACTGTTATAGCCAGAGTAGCCATCTGTTTGCATGTAGCCTGTAAATCCATCAAACAAAAATTCCGCTGTAGCGCACGAACGATTGGCGGAGTAATGCATTAGCACTATGGGATGTTTATCTTGCGAGACTTTTAACCAGATAAAGGATTTACTCTTAGCTATTTTATCCTTTTCATTGAGAACTTGAAGTGTTGTCTCGTCTGCTTGTATGTAGCCGCTGTACATCTGAGTAGTGGCGAATCTATCTATAAGTAGCTTTAATCTCAGTTGAGATGTTTTTATCATCCAATTTGAAAAGGTAGTTGTTGTAAAATTAACACCAAGTCTTTTCTTATAGATTTTTACTTGTCTCGCAAGAGGCAGTGCATCTTCAAACTTTTGTACAGCTATAGTAGCTAAGAATGATGGAGTTACTTGATGTCTTGGTAATACTTGTGGAGTTAAAGAAGATGTTTTAACGGCTTCACCACATTTATCCAAACAAGCATACACAAACCTTACATTGTCTATCACTCTAAAAGAAGCTGGGATAATATCGTACTGGTGTGAAACTATCTCTTTGATGCGTTTCATCCCGCATCCACAGCTACACACTTTTTCTTCTTCGTTTATATCATGTTCTACTCTTACATGTGGTAGTGATTCACAAGGAGTTGTTCTGCTACCTCTTTTTTGACGTGTAACGGT
This sequence comes from uncultured Sulfurimonas sp., assembly GCA_937900945.1. Classification (GTDB taxonomy): domain Bacteria; phylum Campylobacterota; class Campylobacteria; order Campylobacterales; family Sulfurimonadaceae; genus Sulfurimonas. The sequence continues at coordinate 1,785 of CALCGG010000187.1, forward strand.
AATTGTCTCAACTTCTATATCTTCTACAATTTCAATGTCGCAAGGAATTTCTTCAAACAGAGATGGTTGGTTACTTGAAAACTTTTCAGATGATGAAGCAAACTTTTGGCGAAGCAGATAGTCAACTTTTTCTTTTAAATCAGCAATCTCTTTAGCCTGCTTATCAATTGTCTTAAGCTGATTATTCATAATCTCAAGTAAGGCTTCTGTAGTAACTGCTGATTCTTTCATGGAGGGATTTTAGCTTTTTTTACTGTAAATTCTAGTATAAAAAATAGACTAAAACACCTATTTTATGGAGGTTTAATATTGGTTTATTGAGTCGGTAATTTTTAAAATGTCAAGATGGGGTTTACTTGGTGCTTACTAAGATGCGACATACAATTAACAAAATTAGTTGTTTTTTATATTAAAGGACACAGAATGAAAAAAAGTTTAGTATTAGCTGGTTTATTATTAGCAAGTAGTGCTGCAGTAGCCGATTATACTCCATTTATAGGTGCTGATATTGCATATCATGATGCTTCGTTAAAAGCTTCTCTTACAATAAATGGTACTACGTATAGTGGTAGTGATAGTGATACATATGTATTCCCAAGTTTAAAAGCGGGTATTATGAATGATAAAGGACGCGTGTACTTAAGATATGATGTTGCATATGATGAAGATGTAGATGGTGTGAATTTGTCATACGACTCAGTCGATGCAAATTTTGAAGCATTTTACAACTGGAATTCTACTACGGATATTTTCTATGGAGCACATCTTGGAATGGGATGGTTAGCAATTGGTGGTGTTGATGATAGTGGATTTCAATATGGTGCACAAACTGGTGTGATTCATGCTTTAAATGATAATGTAAGTATTGAGGCTGGTGTACGATACACTAAAACTTCAGCTGAAATTTCTGCTACAGCAGGCAATGTAACAGGCAAGATTGAATCAGATGATGTTTTTACTGCTTCGATTGGTATAAACTATAAATTCTAAATTGAGACCTTAGAGTATAATTTAAACATTTCCCTCTTGTTGACCATATACGCCGCCTTCCTTTGAGGTGGCATTACACCCCTGTGAGTGAATCTCCACCTTTGACTATTTTTGAGATTAACGAC
>CALCGG010000188.1 GCA_937900945.1 uncultured Sulfurimonas sp.
TGTTAAAAAGAATCCAAAAAATACTATTTTATGCTCTTCTGATTTATGCACTCTTTGGATTTGTAATCCTTCCTTTTATCTTAAAATCGCAAATTGTAGAAATTGTCCAAAAGCAAACAAATGCCAAACTGAGTTTAGAAAGCGTTCGTTTTAATCCTTTTATCTTTCAGTTGAAAATTTCAGGGATAGAGTTAACTTCGCTGGACGACAAACACCTTGTGTCATTAAAATCACTCCTATTAAACGTAGAACCGTATTCACTTGCAAATTCTGCTGTACATGTGAAGAAGTTTATTTTGGAAAAGCCAGAAGTTTCTTTGGTTTACTACAAAAACAAAAACCTGAACTTTTCTGATCTTGTTAGGAAAAACGATTCTGAATCAGAAGTAAACGAGCCGAATAACATCTCAATTCCAAGAATAATAATAGACATATTTTCTATTGAAGACGGAAGTGTAAACTATGAAGATTTTACAAACAAAAGTAAGTTTGATTTTTCATTTAACAATATAGGCTTTGAGCTGAAAAACATAGATACAAAAGATTTTAATACAAGCGATGCCCAACTTAGATTTTATTCCACTCTGGGGGATGGAGGATTTGTTGACCTTAAAACTAAAGTGCTTGGCTTTAAGCCTTTGGTCTTAAATGGCAGCTTGGATTTTAAAGCAAGTAAATTATACACGCAGTGGAGGTACATGCAGGATAAATTAAATCTCGAAGTGGCAGATGGAAAGCTTTCATTTTATACAGACTTTCACTTTAATTTGGACGATTTAAATTCCACAACCCTTTATAACATGCGAGCTTCTCTGGAAAGATTGAGGCTAAAACCAAAAGGTAAATTTAAAGATGTTTTAAATTTAGACTCTTTGTATCTTCAAAATGTGACAATAAAACCTATGCTAAAAGATATACATGTGAAGAAAATAGGTTTGGAATCTTTATATGCCAAGGGCAAAAGAGACAGCAAAGGTAAAATAGACTGGCTAGCCTATATCCAAATCGAGGCTCAAACTGAAAACAATAAACAAAATAAAGTTGAGGTCGAAAAAGAAAATCTTACTCACTTGCATGTAAAAATTGAAGATATTGCATTAGAAAAAATAAAACTAGATTTTGATGATAAAGGTCTGAAACCACAGGTAAATACAAGGCTGGATGAACTTAATATTTATCTGCATAATATCACTTTGGCAGAGGAAAAATCTGGCATAATAGTAGATGTTAACAACAGTAAACTCAATATAAACAACTTAGCTTTAAACAATGCTCTTACAAACAAGAGGCTGCTAAATCTAAATAACTTTGATATTGATGAACTCAGTTTAAACACAAAAACAAAAGATGTTATTATCGAAAAAATAGCTCTTAATGGTCTCGATATTCAAACAAAGCGGTTAAAAAACGGCAGTTTGAATATTCCCGTCTCAATTGTTCCTCAGGATAAGAAAAGTTCCTCCTCGACCACAACAGAGCAAGCCAATAAAAGCGAAGAATATAAGATTCTATTGAAGCATTTTGCATTGGACGCGGCTACTCTTAACTTTGAAGACAAGTTTTTATCTCCACATGTAAAAAGCAAGATAGACAAGATAGCTTTAAATGCTTATGACATAAATAGCAGAGAAAACAGCTGGCTGAAATATGTGCTGTCTATGAGAGTGAATTCTAAAGGATATGTAAAATCAAAAGGAAGTATCAGCCATACGCCCTTACAACAAAAAGGTACATTTGAACTTCAAAAAATATCTTTGAAAGAGATAACTCCGTACCTTCAAGAAAATACATATTTGAGCATTGATGATGGATTGCTCAATCTAAAAAGTAAAACCAAGTATAAAAAATCTGCGAGATATCCAGACTTGAAAATAGATGGCTCGTTAAAACTTGCAAAGTTGTTTGTAAGCGACAGCAGAGATAAAAGCTCTTTGCTCTCGTTTAACAAAATCGGGCTGAATTCTTTCTCTTTTGAGATGTTTCCAAACAGACTTTTTATAAATGAAGTTGATATAAAATCATTTTATGTAGATGCGCTTATACATGAAGATAAAACTATGAATTTTGCCTCCTTGGTGAAGAAAAAAGAGGGATCTCCTCAAACTTCAACGAAAGAGAAAGTTAAAAAAGATGCTAAAGAAAACTTCCCCCTAAGAATTATGAAGATAAATGTTGCAAAGGGAAGTGCAAGTTTTGCAGATATGTCCTTGCCGATTAAGTTTAAAACAAATATACATGATTTGAACGGTGTGCTTTATGCCATTTCCAATGATGAAAAAGAGACTAGCTATGTAGACATAGGTGGTGAAGTTGACAAATACGGTTCAGCAAGGCTAAAAGGAAGTATCAACCCTGCTAATCCTAAGCTGTACACAGATTTAGATTTTAACTTTAAAAACTTGGAACTTAGCTCTCTTAGCGGCTACAGCGCTTCTTTCGCAGGTTACAAAATAGATGATGGCAAGCTAGATCTGAATCTGAATTATAAGATTTTAGAGTCGGAACTTTTAGGTGAAAACAGCATCATAATCAGACATATAAAGCTTGGGGAAGAGTTTCATGATGAAAATACGAGCACCTTGCCTTTGGGTTTTGTAATAGCTCTTCTTGAAAACAGTGAAGGGATTATGGATATAGATATGCCGGTTAAAGGTAATGTGGATGCGCCTGATTTCAAGTATGGCGCACTTGTCGTTAAAACATTTGCCAATCTCATCGTAAAAGCAGTCGCTTCTCCATTTAAGTTTTTAGCTTCTATGCTTGGCTTGAAATCAGATGCGTTGGAATCTGTAAACTTTACTCCAGGCTTAAAAAACATATTGCCGCCTGAAAAAGAAAAGTTGGATTCCCTCGCAAAAATAATGATAAAAAGGCCAAAGATTTCTTTAGCAATAAATGGTACCTATGATACAACAACAGACAAACATGCTCTCCAAAGACAAAAGTTGATTGCATTAGCTATGCAAAAAAGCGGAACTAAAAATAAGCAGAATAATGAGAGTGTTATGAATATTGATTTGTTAGAATCTATCTATAAGGATTTTAAAGATGATGATAAGCCTAAAAAAATCAAAAAAGATCTAGATGCCAAATATAAAGGCAAAGTATTAGAGAGAAAATACTTGGAAGCTCTGATTGAAGAGTGTATAAGTCTGCAGCCAATTGTCGCGGATGAGCTAAAGAATCTTGCAATGCAAAGAGGGAAAATACTTAAAGAATATCTTGTAAGTGAAAGAGCTATTGATGTGACAAGAGTAAAGCTGCTTGATATAATAAAAATGAATAAAAAAGATAAGAAAATAGTTCAAACAAAGGTTGAATTGGAAATAAATCAATAGTAGTTTTGCTATAATTACCCTTTTAAAATAAGGATAATATATGGCATTTTCGGCTAAAAATCGTAAAGGCACACTCAGTGGTATATTTTTTGTTGCTATATTCGCAGCAGCTGCAACTATGGTTGCAGACATAAGTTTTGTTAAATCATTAGGCATTTCACCATTAGTTATCGGTATTGTAATGGGTATCTTTTATGCAAATACACTTCATAACCATATTCCAAGTGAATGGGGAACAGGTATAACTTTTTCCGGTAAAAAGATTTTAAGATTTGCGATAGTTTTTTACGGATTCCGTATAACTTTTCAGCAAATTGCAGATGTCGGAATAGACGGTTTTATGGTGTCTCTTATCATGCTGAGTACAACTTTTTTGCTAGGTACTTACTTGGGTATTAAAGTATTTAAAATGGATAGAGATACTTCTATGCTTACGGCTTCGGGTGCATCTGTTTGTGGCGCAGCTGCTGTTCTTGCAACTGAGCCTGTGTTAAAAGCTGAAGGGCATAAAACGGCAGTCGCTGTTTCCATGGTTGTTCTTTTTGGTACTATCTCTATGTTTTTATATCCAGTTCTTTATGCATCTATTATTGAACCGGCTACAGGATTTTTACACATGAGTCCTCAAGAGTTTGGTATTTATGTAGGTGGAACTATACATGAAGTTGCTCAGGTCGTAGCAGTCCCGGCTTCCATTTTAGGTGCTCCGGCAGATATGGCAAACTCTGCAGTTATTGTTAAAATGACGAGAGTTATTATGATTGCTCCTATGTTGATTGTTTTGGGTTTATACCTTTCCTATTCTGCTAAAAACAGCGGTGCAGTCGGTGGAGGGGTAAAGCTTGTTATTCCTTGGTTTGCTGTATATTTTATAGGTATGGCAGGGTTTAATTCTCTTGGTTTGGTTCCAGAAAATGTTGTTTCTGTAATCAATGAGATAGATACATTCTTGTTAACGATGGCTATGACAGCACTTGGTATGGGAACTATTTTTGCGAAGTTTAAAGGCTTAGGTTTGGCACCGCTTTATACAGCAGGAGCTATGTTTGTTTGGCTTATTTTTGGCGGATTTTTAGTTACTAAATTCGTGGTAGCTACCTTTTAATAAAACTATTTAAAAAAAAACTATATAATAGACATCAATAAATTCATGGTAGGTATAGTTTTACTTATCATGAGCTTCACAACAGGAGCCAATGTAGATGTCTTATTTACCAAATACACTCAACTCCTTTTGGCTGTGGAGAGAAGTTTCTTCAAAATTGGGCGTATCAAATCCGGCATATAAATACTGGAGGGATACACCAAATATTAAACTCAATAATAAATACGTTTTTATTCAAAAAAATAAACTTCCTCAAAAACATGACTACATAGAACCTTTGCTTAGTGATCTTTCGGGGCATTTACCTATAAAATATGCATCAGATCAGTTACATGTGAACGAACATATTTTCTCATATGAAAAGATGAAGCTCCATAAAGAGTTTGAATATAAATATGTGGAAGATGTGAAATTTGTAAATATTAAAAAATTTTTTAAAGAAAATGGGATTTATGTGCAAAAAAATTCTATTGTACAATTGGGAAAAATGAAAGATTTAGAGATTAGCGCTAACTGCACATTTTACAATCTTAAAAATGATTATGCAATTGTGGTGTATGAATCATGAACAGTCTCTTTATTGAGTTTCGTGACCCACTTTTTAGTGTCATAATCTTTTTTGTTCTTATCTTTATCATAGCCTTTTTCTCCTATTGGTGGGGAAGCTTTAAGAGCAAGCGGGATTTTAGGCATCTGGATAAATTTTTAAGACAATTTAATTCACTTCCATCACAAAATGAGTTAAATGTTTTAATTACAAGCGGTGAATTATCTGAAAAGTCATGGCTATTGCTTGCCAACTCTTATTTTAAAAGCGGCGATTATGAAAAATCTATTGAGATATACAACGCTATTTTGGAAGCAGGAGATAAATCAAACTATAGAGAAATTATGTTTCTTTTAGGCCGAACTTACTTTAAAGCAGGCTTTTTAGAACGGGCAAAACAGATTTTCTTGGAGATATTAAAAAATAATCCAAGAACACCTCAGGCACTACACTATTTACTTTTAGTTTATGAATATATGAGAGATTACAACTCTGCGCTTGATGTGCTGGAACCATTAAATGAATTAAATAAAGATGTAACAGCTGACAGCATCTACTTGAAGTGTTTATCAATACTCAATGATGTAAAGCTTTCTGCAGAAGATAAATCACATAAATTGCTTGAGGTATATAAAACCACTCATCAGCTCACTTATATGATTTTTGAGTATCTATTTCGCGTAAATCCGAAGCTTGCATGGAAACATTTTGACAGCTCTAAGAGTGAGTTGCTGAGTGATATCCTGTGGCATGTGGATAAAAAAGATTTGGATTTGGATATAATTGCACAAAATGGCTATTTACGGGAACTTTACACTGCTCGAGGTGATGTTGATTTGGCGATAAAAAGTTCTGTATTTGAATTAAATATATTGATAAATCTTGGAGGCAAAGTAAATGCAACCATGAGTTTTGAATATATTTGCGAGAGTTGCAAACAGGTTTATCCATTTGCATTTAGCCGTTGCACTAACTGTCATGCTATTGATACCTCAAGACTTGAATACAGTTTAACAAAAGATTATCATAGGGATTTTAGTGAAGAAAATAACTCTTTTCAGTGATGGAAGCGCTTTGGGAAATCCCGGTCCTGGAGGATTTGGAACAATCCTGAAGTATGGCAACAGTGAAAGAATAATTACAGGTTCAGACACCCATACAACAAACAACAGAATGGAACTCTTAGGTGTGATAGAAGGTCTTAGCGCCTTAAGAGAGCCTTGTGAGGTTGATGTGATATCTGATTCGTCTTATGTAATAAAAGGGATAAATGAGTGGCTCTCAGGCTGGATAAAAAGAGATTTTAAAAAAGTTAAAAATATAGATTTATGGCACAGGTATATTGAGGTGTCTTCATCTCACAAAATAAACGGTATTTGGGTTCGCGGGCACGACGGGCATATTGAAAATGAAAGGTGTGATAAGCTTGCAAAAGACGCAGCACAAAAAGAAAAAGATTTAATAATGGAGGACAAATAATGGAAAGTGATACTGAAGCCTTAGAAAAGCAACTAGGGTACGTATTTAAAGATAAAAAGCTCCTTATCGAAGCGCTGACACACAAAAGTTACAAGCAGCCCTACGATAATGAGCGATTAGAATTTTTGGGTGATGCTGTTTTGGATTTAATTGTCGGCGAGTACTTATTTACTAAGTTTTCGAAGTCAGCTGAGGGTAAATTATCTAAAATAAGAGCATCTCTGGTGAATGAAAGCGGTTTTGATAAGCTTGCACGCTCGCTTGATTTGGGAAAATATATTTTACTCTCAAATGCGGAGGACAACAATGGCGGAAGAGAAAAATCATCTCTTTTATCCAATGCCTTTGAAGCTGTTATGGGAGCAATTTATCTTGAAGCCGGTTTAAAAATAGTAAATGATATTGCTATTAAATTAATAGAAAAGAATCACAAAGAGATTTCACTGGATTCCTTGTTTAGAGATTTTAAAACAACACTTCAGGAGCTTACCCAAGCAAGGTTTGGAATTACACCTGATTATGATGTAGTGGCAAGCAGGGGACCAGACCATCTGAAAGAATTTGAGGTAGCTGTAATTATTGATGGCAAAGAGTATGCAAGGGCTAGTGGAAAAAGCAAAAAGATAGCTCAACAGGAAGCAGCAAAGCTAGCTGTTTTATTATTACAAAAGGATAATACGTGAATAGTTTTGGTCAAAAACTAAGGTTTAGCACATTTGGTGAATCGCATGGAACGGCTATAGGCTGTCTGGTTGACGGCGTACCTGCAGGATTAGAACTTGATGAAGCGTTTATCCAGAGTGAGCTCGATAGACGAAAACCTGGTAAAAGTGAGTTTGAAACTGCCAGAAAAGAGGAAGATAAAGTCGAGATATTGAGTGGTGTTTTTGAAGGCAAAAGTACAGGAACACCTATTGCGATGATTATTTATAACACGAATCAAAAATCAAAAGATTACTCGAACATCAAAGATATTTTTCGTCCAGGTCATGCAGATTTTACATACTATCATAAATATGGGATTAGAGATTATCGTGGCGGTGGACGTTCATCTGCAAGAGAAACAGCAGCAAGAGTAGCTGCAGGTGCCATTGCTAAGCTGATGCTCAATAAATTAGATATATCAGTACAAAGCGGTATCAGTGAAGTAGCAGGATTGAAATCTGATACGTATGACTATGAAGCGGCTAAAAAGAGCATTATCTATGCTCTTGATCCAAGTAAAGAGGAAGAGCAAAAAGCTTTAATCTTAGAAGCAAAAAATAGCCATGATTCAGTTGGAGGAGTTTCGCGTGTGCTTATAAAAGGTGCTCCAGTAGGTCTTGGACAGCCCTTGTACTACAAACTGGATGCAGTACTGGCAGATGCTATGATGGGTATTAATGCTGTTAAGGCAGTTGAAATTGGAGATGGCATTTTAAGTGCATCTTTGCTTGGTTCACAAAATAATGATGAAATACGTTCTAACGGATTTGAATCAAACCATTCAGGCGGCATTTTAGGCGGTATCAGTAATGGGGATGATATTGTTTTAAATGTTTACTTCAAACCTACGCCTTCAATTTTTAAGGAGCAACATACGGTTACTACAAAAAATGAAGAAGTGGATTTTTCTTTAAAGGGAAGACATGATCCTTGTGTAGCCGTAAGAGGAACAGTAGTGTGTGAAGCAATGGCTGCTTTAGTTATTGCTGATATGATGCTATTAAATATGGGATCGAGTATGGAAGGTTTTCAAAGGTATTATAAGCAGTAGATTTTGTTCGATTAGCTATGTGTAGTCATCTTTAGCTTGTTCAGCCGTTCTGAGCAGTTCCAATATCCAAGTCTCCGGCTTTGCCGGAGGTTATGACTTGGTATGGATTTTAGGGTTGAGGGATAGTTTTAGAAATCACCATCCACTTTACCGCCTTGATCAATCATCAGGTACATAGTATCTCTAACATGCTTAGCCTGAACCAGCATTTCAGGAGGTAATGTATGTCCACCAAAAAGCATAAGTTCCATCGACATAGTGTACATCCATCTGTGACCTTCATCATCTTCTACAATTAAAATTCTACAAGGCATAAACGCACCAAATGCTTTTGAATAATCTATAAACTGTTTAGCAATTCCAGGACTACAAAAAGAAAGGATTCTGACTAGTTTTGTTTTCTTGCCATCAGCATCAACTCCACTCTTAGACATTAGTGCATCACCAACCACTTTAAAGTTAGCGCTAAGTGCTATCTCGTGTAAATTAGCTACTAAATCTTCAGTTGAAAGATCATCTTCAATTTGAACCATTTTAATCATTGATTCCGCAGAGTTACCAGTTGTCAATAAAGTATCAGCCATTTTTGCATAAGCACCCATAGCTCCAGGATCAAGCTTTGAGATTTGATTCATTCTTGTTCCTAAATCAAACTTAACAAATGCGAAAAGCATACCTACAATAACAACACCACCTATAACACTTAAAATGTTTTTTAATAAACCCATTTTTTTCCTTTTAGAATATAAATAATTAAAATAGATAAACTATTTTCTGTACGCATTATAGAAGAATTAGCTTTATTTAAGTTTTAAAATATAAATCAATTTCATGTATGCTTGATAATGAAGCATGCATAGATGTGAGAAAAACAGATGGAAGGCATAAGTAAAAATTATTATAGTATGCATAATAAGGCTTATTATGGATTTAGCATAATTTCACCTTATTATAAAATATAAAAAGCTAGATTTTTGAAAAGGGCATGTCTAAATAATTGTTTTATATCACTGCGTAATAATGTAACAATTTTATCACAAATGAGTAATCTTCTTAATTAAACATATCCATATACAGAGCAGTAGCCCAAGCGTGGATTGAATCTGCATTTACAGCACCATCTTTTTTCCAATTCTCACTACTAACAGTGTCTGCAAAATCAAATGTAGTATCTGTTTTATTATAAGAGTATTGAGTATATATGTATATAGCTCTTTGAGGCTCTATTGATACGGCAGAAAAACAAGTTGTGGTTGGTGGCTGCCATTTTATTATGCCCGTTTTATTGATTTTTTGAGCAATTAGCTTTGCAACATGGTGCCCTTCTGAATTTGAAGTGTTTCCTGATTTAGAAAAGCCCATTGGTCTTGAATCACCAGTTACATAGATATCTTTTTCACCATAAACTTCATATGTTAAAGGGTTAATATTCCCCTCGAGTTTATTTTGTCCATCTTTAGCAATGCCAACTCTCTCTAAAATTTTAGCTCCTCTGACATGTGGATAAAATGCGGCCTCTTCAAAGCTAATTTCCTCAAATTCAGTCTCAACTATTTTTTTATCCAGATCTATATTTGTAATTGCTGTATTTGGGATATATTCAATATAGTCACCATAGAGCTCATCAAAAGCAGACTGAAAACCTTCTTTCTTGATGGTTATAGCGTTGTTTTCATCCAATAATATAACTTTAGCTTTTAGCTTTTTTTGTTTGAAATAGTCTGCGATAACACAGGCTCTTTCATAAGGGGCAGGAAGACATCTATAATTTCCACTTGGCACCGTGAGTATAAAATTTCCGCCTTTAAAATTTAAAACTTTATTTCTAAGTGTTATGTGTTCAGATCCAGGTATAAAACCTGCCGGATACTCCTGTCTTAGTCTAGTTTCAAAAGCGATATCTTTTGTCCAGCGTGAGTAGTCGTAATCAATTCCTGGTGCAAAGACCAAGTAGTCAAAACTGATGTCACCATCACTGGTCTTTAAAATTCTATTTTCTCTATCAAGTCCAACTGCGGCTGCATGAAAATATGTATAATTATTTTCTCTTGCAGCTTGAAGATAATCATGTGTTAAAAATTCAAGTTTTATTTTATCTACTAACCATAAGTTACTAAGTGGACAGGAGATAAACTCATATCTTTGCTCAACCAAGATAACATCTGCATTAGGAGCAAATATTTTCGTATATTTTGCTATGGAGAGTCCGGACCAGCCACCGCCAACAACAACAACTCTAGGGTTATTTGAATCAGCTATCGGCGCTTTGTTATCTTTAGCAGATGCTACTTTACTCTTTGGTTTTGGATCGTTTGCATTGCTACAACCATTTATTGCTGTTGCTGCAACAGCTAGACCCGAAAGTTTTAACGCTTCTCTTCTTGAAATAGCCATTTATGTGCCTCTCTTAAAATTATATAGGCTTAGATTAGCATTATTTTACTTTAAATAATATTTATACAATGAGCTTTTTATTTTAAATTTTTTTGGGTAGTGTTTACTGATAATTTTATTTGCAGATTTCCATACGCCCTAAAGCTATGAAAAATTAGAAGATATGTGTTGCCTGTTTGTGATATTAATACTACTCATCTAGAAGATAAATATTATCGCCTTTTTTTATAGTAGCACCACTAATTACCTTTGCAAAAATTCCTCTATCATCTTTAAGTATTTTTGGTAGTTTTGCATCTACTTTTGCAAGACTTTCGCAAAGAGTACAATTTTGACTTATCTCTAATACAAGTTCGCCTATTTTAACTCTTGCCCCTGGTCTTAAATAGTATGGATTGTAATCTATTAGTATATTTTCACCTAATGCACTATAGGGTGCATCTATTCCATGCTTTCGTGCCAAGTTATAGCTATCTAGCGAAGCTATTAACACTGATCTTGCTATATTCTTATTGTAAAATTTATCTTCTACAACGCCCTTGCTATCAAGAGCCAATTCTATTGTATTAATTCTGCCATCATTTGTAGAGTAAAATAATTCTAAAACTTTTCCAACTGGTGATATTGACATATAAACCCTTGTCTATTTAAAATCTTCTAGTTCCATCTCATCATAAGAGCGGCTGTTTATATAACGAAGAATCTTAAAGTATTTATCTTCTTCTTGATACCCTGGCTGTGCGTATACTAATTCTTTATTGCTACTAAGAAATATTGTGCTAGGGTAAAAATCATAACCTAAGAATTTTGCAAAATCTTGTCTGCTTCCTTTAAAGTTTTTAAAACTTACTTCTCCAGCATCTGCGATGTTGATATCAACAAAAATAAAATCTTTTTTGATTTTGTGCGCTATTTTTTCATCATCAAGAGTGAACTCAATCATTCTCTCACAGTATGGGCAATTTGGTCGATGCAAAAAAATCAACATATGCTTATGCGATTTTTTTGCTTCGTTAAGAATAGTGTCTATTTTAATGTCATCAGCACCACTAATACTGAACATAATAACTAATAAAATAAAAACTTTAATCATCTTTATTTTATATTACGCTTCTTCGTCTTCGTCTTCTTCTTCTTCAGGTGCTTCATACATCTCAAGTTCTTCATAAGCTCTATAAACATTACCTGGACTTAGAAGATAATATAAATCTTTATCTCTAAATTCTTCAAGAGTAACAACTTTAGTAATATCACCTTGAGATACTCCGTCTTCAATAGCTTGTAGAACTCTATCTTTAGTTAAATTAAAATATAGAACTGCTTCATCTGCTCCAGAAGCATTAACTATAAAGCCATGTCCAGGAACTATGTTATCCCAATCTCTAGCATTTATTGCTTCAACTGCAGGTATTTGACCTTCTGCTTCACCTTTATCATTGATTACTAACAATTGACCATCTCTGTTTGATGTGACTCTGCCATTCATAACTAAGTCACCAGTTAAAACAACTTTATCATCTGGAAGGTACGCGAAGGTATCCATTTCAGAGTGTGCATAACCTACAGTAACATATTCAATCTTTACACCAGATATCTCAAGCATAGTTATTTTCTCTGTTGGTGATTGATCAACAGTAACAAGTTGAGTTTTTCTTATAGCATTTTGATACAGTGCTTTTATCATTCTCGTTTGCATACCAGGAAAATCATTTACTTCACCAGTTGCACCCTCATGACCTTCATCTTTAACATTCAGTCTTGGACCATAATAGTTAACATTTACAGAATTTGGGCCAATGATATGAGCATTAAAGTTCTCTTTGTAGTAATTATTACCTAACCAGTGGTCATCATGTTCGTGACTTACAAATACAGTTTTGACAGGCATATCAGCAATTTTTTTCATCTCTGCATATGCTTGTTCCGCAAACTTATATGATGGCCCACTATCCCAAGGTATCCATTCAGTATTACCTTTGATGAAACAAGAGTTTGACATACCTCCAGCATTAGCGGCGGTTGGCATATCCATTTCACCAAAGAAACAGTAAACTCTATCACTTACTTGGACTGGCTTTAAGTTATAATCCCAATCAGGACCGCCACCATCACGAATAGTCTTCTGAAAATCATAAAGGATAAAGTTACCATCACCATCCAATTTACTTGGATTATCAGTAGTTATATGTTTATTTCCAATAAATGGCATTGCTATAGCAAATGCCACTATTGCAAGTAATATAAGTAATTTTTTCATAAGTATCCTTACTTAATTTTTTTCTTGTCCGACTCTTCTTTACCATTGTTATCAACTGTTGTA
>CALCGG010000189.1 GCA_937900945.1 uncultured Sulfurimonas sp.
TGCATTTGAATTCGTGTCCCTTTTCTTCTATGCCTACATATTCCATTGGGGTTTCGCAAAAGTCATCACACATTACCTGCAAGGTTTCTTTGTCCACGTTTTCAGGCAAGGAAACATTGGAACTCGGCGGCTTTACCAGATGTACGCCACTTTCGTCATATATCGTACTGTCATTGTCATGATACGCTTCATCGGCAGTTACAAGCTGCAAATTCAGGCCGATCGCCTTGCCAATACCAACCAATGGTCCAAGAAAATGACTATCATGATGATTGGCTGGCGCTAACAGAGAAATGAGGGGGAAACTTTGACCCGTTTCTGCATTAATAGCCGAAAGTGTGTGCATCCGGTAACCTACAACATAGATCGATTTATCCCGCTTCGTACGACGTTTGCCGCAATCGCAATCAATATCACCATAAATACGTATCTTTTTACCCTTAATTTTAAACTTCGCCAACAACTTTTGACAATCAACCGCCAACTCCGTTGAATCAACGCAATGAACAATCCGACCATCTAGAAAGCCGTGCTGTTGGAAATAGTGAAGGATATATACGGTCAAATTGACCAGTTGTTCAAAAGATAAGCTTGCCCTGAATTGGCTCATCTGAACATGGCTTATCATTGTCTTCTTGTTGAGCGGTAAACCTATAAATACACGATTTTGCTTGTTTTCTAGGCCAATATAACTATTGACATCTTTGTGTCCTTTATAGTCTTTGTCGTCACCACAGAATTTCCGGTAGCTTATTTCAGGGTATTTAATGGCTTTGAGCAGTTCAGCTCTCAAAAAATTGCTAGGAAAAATGTCCCTCATGCTGGGAGTAAAGCCGTCGTACGAAAGCAGTCTGTTGATGATAGTGTCATCCAATAAATTATCAATACATCTCAACTCCTTATCTTTAAGATATGAGGGGTGCCGCTTTATCTTGTTAAGATTAAATATGACATCATTTTCATGACTATCAATAAACTGAGCCATTTCATCTAAATTCATCATGCCGGAAGTTAGCTCCTGCTGCTCGATGCCAAGCAAGTCAAGTTTATCGGTTTCAATTTCCTTGCTGAAATCGTAATTTGTCACCACTTCATCCAATACTTTTTTGGCAATCTCCCTTTTTTCACGCTTTTTCAGAAGTCTCCAGCCCCGATAATTGGTTTTCAGTTGTTTTCTGATGATTGCTTTGATATTCTTATGATGCATGAGAAAGTCTCCTTAAAGTAAAACTATTTCGCAAAAAACTATTTACTTTATAGAGACTTTTTCGTGTTTAAGCAACTGTTTTTATTGATTTAAGCTCCAATTGTTTTAACACCCTTTAGGAGTGTATTTGGGGGTCAGGCTTTTTTTATTGTCGTTATTTTTGGCACGGA
>CALCGG010000190.1 GCA_937900945.1 uncultured Sulfurimonas sp.
TTTACCATAGATTAATTATCATCTACTTTCATATCACACCAGACATAAGCTAAATAATTTGTAAAAATATCCGCAATTATTTTTATTAATAGTATTATTAATATTCTATTAACCACTTATTTAAGGAGATATTCTGATTTAATCATCTGCAATTATATCCGCAATTATGATATAATTCTCTATTAGGAGAATATAATGTATTTTACCCCTATTTTACCAATTGATATTAAAGGCAATATAGATCAGGATCTTTTATCTCTCTCAGAAGAGGTATGTATAAAAAGTGCATCTCTTGGAGGATCTCATAATATTCATATAATCAGCTCCATAAAAGAGTTACTCAGAAAAACAAATAGCTACTATTCAAATAAAATTGAATCTGAAGGCACTCATCCTCTGGATATTGAAAAAGCCATGAAAAAAGATTTTTCTTCAAATGAATATGATAAAAAACTACAGTTGTTGTCTTTGGCGCATATTGATGTTCAAAAATATATAGAAGCCTATTTTATAGACAATGAAAGCTCAAATATTTACTCAAAACATTTTATTTTAGAACTTCATAAAGAATTTTACACAAAAGAAGGCATGGATAAATTTTTGGATATTCATTATGAAAATAAACATGCAAAGATGCTCCCTGGAACATTTCGAGAAGATGACGTGTATGTAGGTAAACATATAGCGCCAAAATTTAGCGAACTTGAAACGATGCTAGGGAGTTTTGAAAATGAGTATTCTAAAATATATAACCCATCCACAAAAGCATTAAAGCTTTTATATGCACTATCTGCACATCATAGGTTAGTTTGGATACATCCGTTTTTAGATGGTAACGGTAGAATTTCACGATTGTTTTTAGATGCATCATTACGAGATATACAACTAGATGGTTATGGTCTTTGGAACATATCCAGAGGACTAGCAAGAAGCAGTGACGAATATAAAAAATACTTAGCTCTTGCAGATATGAAGCTCCAAGGTGCGACTGACGGAAGAGGACCTCTGTCTCTTAGAGGGCTCAGTTATTATTTAAAGTACATGCTTGAGACTGCACTGGATCAAATAGCATTCATGAGTAAAAATCTACAGCTAAGTTCACTCGGAAATAAAATAGACAAATTTGTATTTCTCTCAGAACAAGGAATGTTAAACACAAAACCCTTACCAAAATATTCATCTGCACTATTTAAAGAATTGCTTATTAATGGTGAAATACCAAGAGGAAAAGTAAAAGATATAATCAATAAAAGTGATAGAACTGCAACTTCACTTATTAAGGCACTTACAGAGATGGATTATTTGGAATCTGACACACAAAAAAGTGCAATCAGGCTAAAAATAAATGCTGAATTTGGATCTTATCTAATGCCGGACTTAATTCCTAGTCGATAAGCAAAGATACTAAAGTTTTATGATGAGTTTTTCAAGGTTGGGAACTTATAAAGCAGTCATACGAAAATCTGACAAACGTTACCTTGTAAATATAAATCTTTTTGAAGCACAACTTAATAAATATTGTAATAGAATACAAAATAAGTATAAGATATTTTGTATAAGGATATTAAATGATAGAACAACTGCTTATCTTGTCCAATCAGATTAAATCTCAAAAAGTTCCGGAATATAAAAGATTTCTTTATGAAGAAATAGATTTTAAAGAGAGGCTCATCGGGCTTATTGGTTCTCGTGGGGCTGGAAAGACCACCATTTTACTTCAATATCTCAAGAATCAAACCTCGGATAAAGAAACCCTCTATATCATAGCAGACCATCCTGCAGTCATTTTGCAGGGATTATTTTCTATTGCAGATGATTTTCAAAAGCTCGGTGGAAAAGTGCTGATAATAGATGAAATTCACAAAATAAAGAATTTTGAGATTGATTTAAAGTTGATATATGATAGTTTTTTTGAGCTGCAAGTGATATTTACGGGTTCAAGTGCTGTTGCAATTGACAATGCAAAAGCTGATCTCAGCAGAAGAGCAATAATCTATAAACTCCCAGTTCTCTCATTTCGGGAGTTTTTAGAGCTAGAAACAGGTGAAAAATTGGACTCTTATACACTTGAAGAGATTGTGCTAAATCATTCACAAATCGCATCTGCTATATTATCAAAGATAAAACCGCTTGCCTTCTTGGCAGAGTATTTAAAAAGCGGGGCATATCCTTATTATAAAGATGGAAAGGGGAGTTATATTCAAAAACTTCTTAGTTCATCTATGCAGGTACTTGAGACAGATTTACCGGCAATATATACTATTGATCATGACAAAATAAATGCGCTTAAAAAGATGATAGTTATGCTTTGTCAAAGTGAACCGTTTGATATAAACATATCGAAGTTATGCGGCGCAGTGGAGCTTAATCAGAGGACACTTTATAAGTATCTTGGTATTTTACAGGCAGCTGGATTGATAAGAATACTTGGTGCAAAGTCAAATGGAGTGAGCATTATCTCTAAGCCTGAGAAGCTTTACTTAGATAATACCAATCTTTTTTCCATATTTTGTGACACGCCAAAAGATGGAACTATTAGAGAGACGTTTTTTGCATCTCTAACATCGTATAAACACACTTTAAATTATCCAAAAAATGGTGATTTTATAGTAGATGATAAATACACATTTGAAGTGGGCGGCTCAGGAAAGAGTGACACTCAGATAAAAAATATAGAGAATAGTTTTATTGTGTCTGACAACTTGGAAATTGGTGCTTTCAATAAAATACCTCTTTGGTTATTCGGATTTTTGTATTAAATTTTTAAAATACTTATAAGGACAAGCAAAATATGATATAACATGCCAAGCTATTAAACTAAGATAAATATATTATATTGATATTCCGACTCTTTTGATGTGTTCAATTAAGTTATTGTTTTTAATGTTATTTATATTTATTACATCAAAAAAATATGCTAATTTACTCTCTTCATTAAGATAGTAAGATATTTTTCGCGCATCACCATCAACAGCTATATCAACATCACTGCCTTGTTTATAGTTTCCTTTTGCACGTGATCCAAATATAATAGCTTTTGAGATATGATTTAGTCTTAATATATTTTTAATTTCATCTATATCACTATCTTTTAATCCAAACATATTTGTTCCTTAAATGCTATATACAAATCATTAAGTAGTAAAAAATAGTTGTTTTTAATAGCTTGATAGACTTCATTAGCTATTTCTTCGTCATATGTATGAGTTGTCAAATTCCTATCCATCAATGCGTTTATCCATGAATCGCCATTAGTAATTAATTCTATGGCAAATGATTGTTTGATTGCATCTCTAGGTGATTTTACTTCATAACCTAAATATGATAAATAATCTTTCATAAGTTTCCATGCAAGTTCAAAAGTAGTTTCAAAAAATTGTATTGTTCCAGCTTTTTCTACCAAGGAAGGTGCATTTATTTCTAATGCACCGCTTAATAATAAAAAAGATTTTTCGTAATTTTCAAATCTTTGTAAATATCTAATATCTTTCATGGTTTTAAGTCCTTATAAATTCTTATATGATTCTAGCATATTTCCTCTTCTTCATAGTTTTATCATATTTTTAATATATAATATCTGCAGTATGAATAAGTTTTTATATTATAAGGATTGTAGATGAGAGTTGTAATTGTCGGTGGCGGTATTGCCGCGGTGTATTTAGCAAACAATCTTAAAAAACAAAACGCTTCTTTGGAGGTAACGATTCTAAGTGATGAGAAACATCCGCCTTATGACAGGATACATCTATGCCGTTTAGTGGACGGGTCAGAAGATGTCGATGGAATATCTTTGCCTCTTGATCCTACTGTAATACTTGAACTGGGTCAAAAAATCAATAAAATCGACAAAGATAAAAAAAGAGTATTCTCAGATAATGCCATGTTTCGTTATGACAAACTGATAATCGCTACCGGCTCAAAACCAATCACACTTTTTGATATTGCGTACATAAAAAATGCAGCTGTATTTAGAAGTGCTGATGATAGTGAGATTATAAAAAGAGGCGTGCAAGGGCGTGAAGTGGTGATAGTAGGAAGCGGTCCTATCGGGCTTGAGCTTCTTGAGACTTTAAATGAGATGCCTCATGTTGAAAAGTTGACACTTTTAGTTCGCGGCAATCATCTCTACAGTAAAGACCTCTCCATAGACTCCATTAAAACCATAGAAGAGTGTTACACAAAAAACGGCAAAGTCAGAATCTCTTATGAAGATGAGATAATCGAGCATGAAGTACATGGCGGAGAAATAACACTTTTAAAAACTAAAAAATTACAAATTGAGAATCCATTTTTGGTTTTTGGCACTGGTATAAAACCAAACATTGAAAGCTTTAGAGAAACGCTTACATGTAACAAGGGAATACTGACAAACCTTTACATGCAAACAGACGATGAAAACATTTATGCAGTCGGAGAGTGCGCTGAGGTTCAGGCATTTAACTATGTAGCAGGACATGTTAAAGAGTGTACATCTGAAGCCAATTGCGCTATTTCACACATCCTCCAGACCGATGTAAAAGAGTTTGAGCCTGCAATCAGCATCGACATGTTAAAGGTTGGTGGGTTTGATTTGGTAGAGGTGAACTCGCCAAAATTTACAGGCAACTATGAAAAGGTACTTATCACTTCAAAAGAGGACAATAGAATAGATGAGTATTTTGTCACTAAAGATGAGCTTACCAGATTCATCGGGATTAACTCCAATGTAGATGTCGGATACATAGAAACCCTTATAAACAGCGGTGAAAAAGTTGATATAAATTATCTTTACCAAAACAGACTTATCGGCGAGAGAGGCAGACTTATCTGCAGTTGTGAACATGTGTATCACCAGGATTTAGTAGATATCGTTACTCAGACTGGCATCGGTTCATTTGGAGAACTGTCCAATTTTTCGGATGCGGGCAGGGTGTGCGGCAGATGTAAGATTATGGTTCAAGATGTGATAAAAGATTCGCAACATCTCATTGACCCGAACATGCCAAGAAAAACTCCAGAGGAGATTAAAAGAGAAAGAGAGATAGTAGAGGTACAAAAACGGATAGATAAGTTTAATACCCTGCATCCAAGAAATAAACTTACAACTGACAATCTCGAATCTGCTTTGGCATCTTTGGACATAGGAAAACATGAGGTTAACAGTTGGATATCTATGGTGACGGCAGATATGCAGCTGCATCCGAATTTTGAAGAAGTGGTTGAAAAAGGGGTGAAAGCTCTCAACAAAGTTCCTATTGTTTGGTTGGAGTTAGCTGATTGCAGCGGAAACTCCGAGGCGTTCATAAAATCTGCAAATCCCGCTATTGAAGACCTCATTTTTGACTACATTTCTCTTGATTATCATGAACTGCTTATGAGTGCAAGCGGTAATCAGAGTGAGACTATTTTAGAAGATATTATTAAAAATCAAAAAGGGGAATACATCCTCATAGTTGAAGGTGCTGTTCCTTTGGCGATGGATGGGAAGTATTTGCGCATAGGTCCAAAAGGGGAAACTGGGATAGAACTTCTCAAAAAATGTGCAAAAGATGCGGCTCTTGTGATAGCCGTAGGGAGTTGTGCCTTTGACGGCGGAGTTGTCGCAGCCGCTCCGAATCCGACAGGAGCCGTGGGCGTTGGCACAGCACTTGAGAGAACTGATGTCATCAATATTTCAGGATGTCCGACTAACCCGATAAATATAGTGGGAACACTGCTCTCTTACATAATGTTTGAAGAGTTGCCACCACTGGATAAATTTAACCGTCCTCTGTGGGCCTACGAGGGTCGTGTGCATGACAACTGTGAGCGAAGAGGTCATTATGAACTTGGCGAGTTTGTACAGGAATGGGGAGACGCAGGTGCAAAAAAAGGGTATTGTCTTTTTGAGATGGGATGTAAAGGTCCTTACACAAATGTAAACTGCCCGACTATGAAGTTTAACGGCGGGACAAGCTGGCCTGTTCAAGCCGGACATGGCTGTATGGGTTGTGTGGAGCAGGGCTTTTTTGACAAGTTTGCAAATGAAAGAAAATATGTGGAAGAGGAAAAGTGATGAACACAAAAAAAATCGTTATCGACCCGATTACAAGGATAGAAGGGCATTTAAGAGCTGAAGTTGAGGTGGATGAAAATGGTGTTGTTCAGGAAGCTTTTGTCAGCGGTCAGCTTTTTCGCGGCATTGAAATTATTTTAAAAAACAGAGACCCTCGTGATGCCGGACTTATGGCTGGAAGGATTTGTGGTGTTTGCACAAACTCTCATTTTCGCGGAGCCATTACATGTGTGGAAGATGCTTACTCTTTGGAAATCCCAAAAAATGCTGAGATTATCAGAGACTTGATTGCCATGGCTCTTTTTATACAAGACCATGTAGTCCATTTTTATCACCTGCACTCTTTAGATTTTGTGGATGTCACAAGTGCTCTTCTTGCTGATGCGAAACTCACCTCCAAAGAGGCACATAAGTACCATAAAAATCCCTATAGAAATTCCCATTCACATTATGAAGCAGTGCTGGAAAAAGTAGGCAACTTTGTAAAAGCTGGAAAACTCGGACCATTTTCTAACGGTTACTGGGGGCATAGCGATTATAAACTTACTCCTGAGCAAAATCTAATACTAATTTCTCATTACTTAGAGGCTTTGAAATTTCAGACTAACATCTCTAAAGCGGTAGCCATTTTCGGTGCCAAAACACCCCATCCTCAAACTTTGGTTGTCGGCGGTGTGACAAGTGTGGCTGACATGTTAAACCCTCAAAGGCTCAATGATTACCTTTTTATCATCAAAGAGGCAAAAGTATTTATAGACCGTGCCTATTTGCCCGATGCTAAACTTTTGGCACTAGCTTACCGTGATGAGATTAAAGCCGGAGTCGGTCGTGCAAACGGCAACTTTTTATCAGTTGGCGGATACGAGTTTGAAGGGGAACAGAGATTATTTTGCAACGGCGTGATTTATGGGCATGACTTTGTACATGTAGAAGAGTTTGATGAGTCCAAGGTAACCGAAGAGATTGACCGTGCCTGGTTTAGCGGTGATGCAAAAGAAAACGAAGTCTGCTATACAGATTTGAATGATGACGGAAGTCTCAAGACTGCAAAAAATGATGACAAATACTCATGGATAAAAGCTCCAAGATATGATGGCAAGACTATGGAAACTGGACCATTGGCAAGAGTGCTTGTGAGCTACTCAAAAGATAATAAGCTTATAAAATCTTTTGTCGATGAGTTTTTGCATGATACCGATTTGGAGCTTATTGATTTATCGACTACAGTCGGAAGAAACGGTGCAAGGGCTATTGAGAGCGGTTATATCTGTGAATACATTTTTAAACTTGTCTCACGTCTGATTCAAAATATCAAGTATTATGACACAGATACTTGGGTGAAATATGATTTTGAAAAACTACAAAAAGATGCAAAAGGGAGAGCTTTTCTTGAAGTGCCTCGCGGTGTTTTATCTCACTTTGTAAATATTAAAGATGCAAAGATAGACAACTATTCTGTCATCGCTCCAACAACATGGAACGCTACGCCTAAAAATTTTGACGGACTAAGAGGCGCGTACGAAGAAGCTTTAGTGGGGATAAAAATACAAGACACCTCTAAACCGCTTGAAGTCTTAAAAGTTCTGCATTCCTTTGATCCATGTCTGGCTTGTGCCGTACATGTGATAGATGCAGAGGGAAAAGAGTTAAGCCGCTATAAGATAAAAACTCTTTAAAAAATGGTAAAAAATATCATCATAGGTGTCGGAAATCTACTGTTTTGTGATGACGGCATAGGTGTGATAGCCATAGCGTACATGAAAGAAAACTTTGCATTTAGTCCAGAGTTGGAACTGCTTGACGGCGGTACACTCGGGTTTAATCTGGCTGAGTACTTTTTAGAATATGACAATGTTTTTATCATAGACACCATCTCTGCAAACGATGAATCAGGAACGATATATAAAATCCCATCTGATGAATTGTTGGGCTCAAGCAGATACAAAAATACTGCGCATGAAGTGGAAGTTGTGCAGATGCTCGAAGCCTGTGAGCTCCATGGCAAAAGAGCAAATATCACTGTTTTTGGGATAATCCCAAAAGATATCAATAGTGTAAAAATAGGGCTTAGTGAAAGCTTACATGTGAAGTTTGAGATGCTGATTCAAGCAGTAATAGAAGAGGTAGAAGGGTTAGGAGTTAAAATCACTAGAAAAAATAACCGTTCTTTACAGGGGATAGTTAATGAGTTAAGTCTAGGAGACAGAGTAGATAAAAAGATGGAATGAATAAAGAGCAAAAGATACAACTTCTTACTACAAATAACAAGTGTAGTAAGAAAGAAGAGGAGATTAGTTATATTTAGTACAAGTAGAAAGACCTATTGTATAATATTCTTTTCCATCGCTTACACCAGTAGCTAATCCATGCATGATAGGATAAAAAGGAGATGATGTATTCATAGTTTCAACTGTGACTTCTTTTTTTCCATCAACGGTAATAGCACTTGTGCCATTGTTTTGAATAACTTTAACATCAAACTTTTCATCTTTATGCGTAACACAACTGTAATGAATCTCACCCTGAGTAACTTCTGCTTGTTTAGGAGCAGGTGTTGAAGCAGCAGCATTACAGCCAGTCATTGTAATTACAGCAGCTACGGCTATAACACTAAAAGCATTGCGTTTAAACATATTATGAAGATTGGTACTCATTTTTATACCTCTTAAATTAGAATTGGTAATATTAAAATCAGTTAAGATTTTATTACGATATGTGATGTTACATTTCGATTTATTAAGTGGAAATAAAAGATTAAGGTTAATATTAATTCTTAAATATAGTCTCTTCTGATTCTGATAAGTTTGAATTATATATAATAAAAAATTATGTGATGACTATGTGACAAGTATGTGATGACTATGTGTTAAAAATTATCTTAACCCCATAAACAAGGGGGGTTTATTAATGGTGATTGTCTATATGAATTATGAAATCTCAGAGCTGTAATTTTACATTAATATTGTTTTTTTTATAAAAATCAAATTTCATAAAAAAATAACGAGTTTCCAAATTGTAACACATGTAGGAAAGTGTATAGATGATTTATATCAATTATATTGTTATCTTTCTTTATAGTCCTTCCATATTCTTTAGGGATACTTTTGAAAAAGCGATACCATAAAGTAAGCTGCATTATGCGTGAAGATAACTCTTGCAACATTGTACAAAATGTTTACACATGTCCTATGCACCCTGAAATTTAATCCAAAATAGTTGCCATAAGGTGCTATAATGTAGAAAATCATAGGAGTAGAAGATGAAAAAGATTATATCTATTGTGGCTATTGTTGGAAGTTTGAGCGGTATTCTGAGTGCATCGAATTTTGCTGTTGGTGTTTCTGGTTCGGATCAGGGTATTGATAGTTTTAGGCTCTCTATCGGTAATTATTATGGTGTTCCGCAACAAGAGGTAAGGGAAGTTGAATATTATGTTCCTCGCGAACATATGAGTGTTATCTACTTTTTGGCTGACAAATCACACAGAGATTCCCGCTATGTTACTGATTTACGACGACAGGGATTAAGCTGGTGGAATATCTCTTTGCGTTTAGGGCTTGATCCATATACTTTATATAGGGCTCCACATAGCAAATATAAAAGACATCGTATGCATGATGCTGAGATTGCTGATTATGTAAATGTTCGTTTTCTTTCTGACTATCATCGTGTCAGCCGGGATGAAATTATTAAACGCCGACACGAAGGTGAAAGGTATGAGCGTATTGATAACTATTATCGAGGCAAACAAGACCATCCTCACTATAATGAACAGCGTAGAGAAGATCGAAAATCATACAAAAAAGACCGTAAAGAAGATCGAAGATCGTATAAAGAAGAACGACGCAATGATAAAGATTCAAGAGACAATAAGAAAAATAAAGACAATAGAGATAAAGAGCGTGGAAATTCTCAAAATCGCTAGGAATAATGTAGAAAATTTTAGTTAAAGTAAATCCATAGTTATAGTAAGTCTAGCTAGCTATGGATTTAAACGATTTTGCAGCTTTTGTTAAAATGTGTAATTTTCATAGTTCCTCCATATTCTTCAAGTAAAATTTTATTATATTTATTTATAACTCGATAATCACAAATGCTTTGCGTTTGAAAATATAAAAATTTAATACGAAGGTGTAAAAGATGAAAAAGCTGTTTTTGTTATTATTTCTTACTTTGTTACCACTTCTTGCCGCGCCTTCCACTATTTTAGAGCTAGAGATAAAAGGTGCTATCGGTCCTGCCAGCAGTGAGTATCTCAAAAGTGCTATAGCAGAAGCCTTACATAAAAATGCTCAAATGGTGCTTGTAAAACTCGATACACCGGGCGGTCTCTCCGACTCCATGCATGAGATGATTCAAGATATTACAAACAGTCCTATGCCTGTCATCATGTATGTATCTCCAAAAGGTGCCCGCGCTGCCAGTGCCGGAACATATCTTCTTTATGCTTCACATGTAGCGGTCATGGCATCAGGAACCAATCTCGGTGCGGCAACTCCAGTAAGCCTCATGCCTACTACCAATGTAACGGGTGCAAATAATCAGACAACTACCCTTGAGAAAAAAGCTTTAAATGATGCCATGGCATATATAAAAAGTCTGGCAGAGCTCAATGACCGCAATGTGTCTTGGGCACTTGATGCCGTACAAAAGTCGAAAAGTATCTCTGCTCAAGATGCTCTGAGCAAAGGAGTTATAGATCTCATAGCAGATGACATGCAGGAGCTTTTGAAAAAACTTGATGGCAGAGTTGTGAAAATTGCAGATAAGATGATTACTCTCAATACTAAAAATGCAGTGATATTTAATTACGAAGCAGACTGGAAAACCAATTTTTTATCTGTGATTACAAACCCGAATATTGCATATATTTTTCTCTTAATAGCTATATACGGGATATTTTTTGAGTTGATGAATCCGGGTGCAGTACTTCCCGGAGTACTTGGGGCAATATCCGGAGTGATTGCGCTCTATGCACTCAACATAATTCCTTTTAATTACGCCGGATTATTGTTGATTGTTTTAGGAATCAGTTTCATGATTATAGAAGTTTTTGTATCCGGATTCGGCATATTGGGTATTGGCGGAGTTATCTCTTTTGCCTTTGGTTCGGTTTTGTTATTTGATGCGGACACCCTTGGCAATAGTGTATCTATCCCTTTAGTGGTGGCTTTTAGTTTAGTCAGTCTTGCCTTTTTTATTTTGGTGATGAGGCTGTTTTTAAGCTCACGATCTGCAAAAATAGTAACGGGAATCGAAGATATGGTCGGCTCATTGGCGGAGGTTGTTGAAGTACATGAAAAAGGCTATCATGTCTTATGTCATGGTGAGATATGGAATGCAACAAGCAGTAGTAAGTTAGAAGTTGGACAGAAAGTTACGGTGATGGAACTCTCTGGTCTTGAGTTAAACGTTAAATCAATTAAGGAGTAAGTGATGTTTATAAATTTACCGATAATAGGACTATATGTAGTTATCTTTATAGTTGCCATCTTGGCAATGTCGATTCGTATTTTACGAGAATACGAGCGCGGAGTGGTTTTTACACTTGGTCGTTTTACCGGCATCAAAGGACCTGGACTTATCATATTGATTCCATTTATTCAACAGATGGTCAGAGTCGATCTGCGTATCATCGTTCTTGATGTCCCGACTCAAGATGTTATCTCACATGATAATGTTTCCGTACATGTAAACGCCGTTGTCTATTTTCGTGTTATTGACCCGGAAAAAGCAATCATTCAAGTAGAAGATTTTCACAGTGCTACAAGCCAGCTGGCTCAAACTACTTTGCGTTCAGTCCTTGGCGGACATGAGTTAGATGAGATGCTTGCAGAACGTGAACGCCTCAACTCAGATATTCAAGAAATCCTTGATAAACGCACAGATGCCTGGGGAATTAAAATCTCAAATGTGGAGATTAAACATATCGATCTTGATGAGAGCATGATTCGCGCTATTGCAAAACAGGCTGAAGCAGAACGTGAGCGTAGAGCAAAAGTTATCAATGCAAAAGGGGAACTTGAAGCGAGTGCAAACATTCTTGAAGCTGCACAAAAGCTCAGTCAGAACGAGTTGGGAATACAGCTAAGATATCTTCAAACCATGAGCGATATTTCAAGTGACAAAACAAATACTTTGGTTTTCCCTTTTCCGGTAGAGATGGCAAACTTTTTTAAGATGGCTCAGAAAAACTAAGAAAATAGTGCCTTCTCTCTGGCACCATCTCCGGGTATTAATTCCTTTGCGATGAAAGGCAGGGGATAATCATATATTTTTTTTAGATGAGTTGAGTTCAATTGCTCTAAGGATAATAGCCGAAATATAAGGAATACTTTGTACTAAGAGTGTTACTGCAAACAGATAAACTTCAACAATTTCCTGCTCGTTGCTCACAATTAGCGCTGCAAATGAGCCGAGCAACAAAGAGGCCAGTATAATCTCATATTTTATAGGATTGTTGGAAGACTTCTTTGTATTTCCCCCTTTTTCTGTTCTCTTAAACGGCAGAGAGTCTTTGACAAATCCATCATAAACAGCTTTAAAAATTGTGAGCTGTAAACTCATCGCCGCAAGTGCACCCAAGAGAGAGAGAAACAGGTTCGCTTTTACTCTTGTTCTGTAAAGCACAAAAGAGTGGATTACATTCACTAAAAAAGAGGTCAAAATCGGCACAGTCAAGGCAATGGTCGGGATGGTCACTCCAACGAAGATAATCACAGGAACCCAGATAATATTTAACAGAGAAGTAACCGTTCCAAGCGCATCAGAGAGCCAGAAAAACCATCCTGTAATGAAGTGATGTTTTTGGGCAGCTGTAAGAGTAACAGATGAAGGTTTAAAATGGTGCCAATGTTTTTTGAGAATCTGTATTGCTCCATATGCCCAGCGGTGGCGCTGATTTTTAAATGCTTCTATGGTGTCTGGGAGCAGACCATACCCATATCTGCGGTTTGTATAGTGCGCACTGTATCCTGCTTCAAAAAGCCTCAAACCAAGTTCGCTGTCTTCAACGATTGTGTCTGTGTTCCATTGACCCACCTCATCAAAAGCACTTTTACGAAGCAGAAGCATTGTTCCATGGGCAACGATGGCATTTTCTTCATTTCGTTTTACCATCCCTATGTCGAAAAAGCCTGCATATTCTGCATTCATGGCACTCTTCAGCAGTGATTCGTTGCCATCTCTATGATCCTGAGGCGCTTGCACCAAAGCTACTTTTGGGTCATCAAAAATCGGAACCAAATCAATAAGCCAGTTTGGACTAATCACATAATCAGCATCAATAATAGCCAAAATCTCAGTCTCGGGATTTGTGTGGGAAAGCGCAACATTGAGTGCTCCAGCCTTAAAGCCGGAACATTTAATATCAAGATAAACAAATTTTGAACCAAGATTTTCACATAACTCTTTAATAGGCATTTTATAGAAATCTTCAGGGGTGTTGTTGATGATTACAAGCACTTCATAATTTATGTACTTGAGTTTTGACAATGCTACAAGAGTCTCTTCTAAAACATGCGGCTGTTCTTTGTATGCAGGTACATGTATGCTGACAAATGGTATATGCTTTGATTTTAAATCAAGCGGTATAAGTCTTCTAGGAGCTTGTCCAATCGTACATTTGAAGAGTTCGTTTGCCTTGGCAAGTGTGATAACGGTAAGGGGAATCATGAGAATAGAGCCCATTCCCCACATTATCCACACACCAAAATTCATATAGTGAATAAAAGGGTAAACAGCAGACATTACGATACCAAAAGAGATTCCTTGTGCTGCCAAGCCGTAAGTCATAGCGTGTGTAAAATTTACATGCTGATTTCTTAGTCCAAAGAAAGTTAAAAGCGCGCCAAGAAAGGCTGCCACAACCATCTGCATAAACCAATACGGATAGATAAGTACAACCCCCTGTAGTTCAAATTTCAGATGGCGATTGGCGTCAAAGATCCCCCAATATTGTCCTACACCTCCTTCATCTTTTCCTTTCCATGGCTGATCAAAAGCTTCAAGAAGGTTATAGCTGATACGCTCTTCTTTGGCTAAAATTAAAAATCTTCTAATGACTGTTGCTTGATTTTCAGGGCTTGCAACTGCATCTTGATTGTTATAGCCTTGACTTGGCCAGCCAAACTCACCAATCATTATTTTCTTATCTTTAAAAGTTTTTGTTGCGCTGTTATAGACCTCTTTGAAAAATGGTACAAAATCTTCAGCTTGAATTTTTTCCCAATAAGGAAGAATATGCATATCTATAAAATCAACTTCTTTACCCAAGCTTGGATTTTCAAGCCAAATATTCCATACTTCCGCTGTACTGACCAAAGGTTCATGAACTTTTATATGAGATTTTATATAGATGTCGTGAGTAAATTCTTTGATATCCCGAATAATAGGAACTAACTCCTCAGCTTTTAAATCTTTGCGAAGCAGCACCTCATTTCCCACAATGACAGAACTAATGCTTGTATAATAAAGAGGTATGAGCGTTTTAGCTAAAGCAATTTCCTCTTTGTTGCTCTCTTCATCCGAGGATATCCAAATACCGAAGTGGATGTGCATCCCAAGCTGCTTTACAAATGGCAGCACCTTTTGTGCATCACTTGCAGAGTAAAGCCGGATTCTTTTAGTAAAGCGTTTAATCAGAGTTAAGTCATGGAGTATCTCATCATCACTAAGCAATTCTTTTTTAGTACCTTTATACGGGGCATAGGAAAGTGATTTAATAATGTTGTCAGCATCAGGAGGTGATATAAATTTATCACTGTTATTTAGCCATAAAAAAATTTGAAGAAGTGATGCGAACAGCACCGAGCCTATAATATATTTCATTGAGTCTCCTGATAAAAAAGCGAATTGTATATCAAATTTTAAAAATAAGCGGAACAAAATTTCTTTACTGTTCTTAACCCTCCATAGCGCACATTACCTGCTTGTTTTTTCTCCATAATTTCTCCATAATTTTTTTATACAATTCTTTATGCAAATAAAAAGAGTAGGTTTGAAGTAAATAAGTTCACTTTTTTAGGAATGGCAAGAAGCCATTTTATTTACTAGTCTTTTTTTTGTTTAGTTCTTTTTCCTGTTTATACCTTCTGCAAAGTTCTGGGTATTGCTTTTTTGTAGTATCTCTTGGAACTTTGTATGGCTTGGATGCCATATATCCTCATTATTTTCTTTATAATATTCTCCATAGTTTCTCCATAGTGTTTGACTAAAGTAGTAGTAACAAAAAGAGGGAATGGCATGCAGCATCTAATGGGACGAAATTGGCACAGCTTAGAAGCTGATGAGATTGTTGAATTATTTGAAAGCGATGCCGGAGATGGATTAGGACCGCTAAGCATAAAGCATCGTGAAGAGTTCTTCGGTAAAAATGAGCTTCAGGAAAAAAAACGGAGCTCAAAGCTTAAAATCTTTTTTCTGCAGTTTCATAATGCCTTGCTTTATATACTTTTAGCTTCCTCTCTTGTCACTGGATTTTTAGGGGAGTGGGTTGACAGCGGTGTAATCTTCGGAGTTGTAATCATCAATGTAATAGTCGGCTATATACAAGAGGTCAAAGCGCGCGAAGCAATAGACTCGCTCAAGCAGATGATGCAGACACAAGCTCTTGTAGTAAGAGATGCAAATAAGATTATCATCTCTTCGATAGATTTGGTGCCGGGAGATATTGTCCTTCTTGAATCAGGCTCCAAAGTACCGGCTGACATGAGACTCTTAGAGAGTAAAAATCTCAAAGTTGATGAGTCTATGCTTACAGGTGAATCACTGCCGGTACTCAAAAATATTTCAGTACATGAGAAAAACATCACTCTGGGCGATAGAAAAAATATGACATATTCCGGAACTTTTGTGACATACGGCAGGGCAAAAGGAATTGTTGTAGCAACTGCAGAGCATACAGAACTTGGAAAAATCGCACATCTCATGGAAGAAAGAACTTCCATGGACACGCCTCTTACAAAAAAAATCTCATCCTTTTCCAATATTTTACTTTATCTTATTTTGGCTCTTGCAGTACTCACCTTTGTGATTGGGATTTTAAGGAACTATAGTGCAGTTGAGACTTTTATGGCTTCTGTTGCTCTGGCAGTCGGTGCTATTCCTGAAGGTCTGCCTGCAGCTGTAACTATCACTCTTGCCATCGGTGTGAGTCGCATGGCAAAGAAAAATGCCATCATAAGAAAACTTCCGGCAGTTGAAACACTTGGAAGTGTGACAACAATATGTTCAGACAAAACAGGAACACTGACTCAAAATAAGATGCGTGTGACAAATATATATTGCTGCGATAATTCATATGCCCTGACTGGTAACGGCTATGAACCAAAGGGTGATTTTCTACACAACGGTAAAAAGCTTGACTCTTTAAATGATGATTTAATGCAGGTTCTGCAAGCCGGCTATCTTTGTAATGAATCCTATCTTGTAAATAAAGAGGGAGAATATATCATTAATGGAGACCCGACAGAGGGTGCGCTCATTGTCAGTGCACTCAAAGGCGGATGGAATGAACATCTGCTAAATAAAAAATATCCAAGAGTTGATATCTTGGCTTTCGAATCAGACAGACAGTACATGGCAACCCTTCATAAAGATATACAAAATAATGAGAATATCATTTATATAAAAGGTTCTATCGAAAAGAGTTTAGATATTTGTGATTATGAAACACTCGGCACAGAGAAGATTGCAATAAATAGAGATAAACTCTTGCTTCAGGCAGAAGAATATGCAAGTCAAGGTTTAAGAGTTTTAGCTATTGCAAAAAAAGTCACACATGAAGAGAGTTTCAGCGATGCATTACTAAAAGATGAGTTCGTTTTCTTAGGTCTAGAGGCTATGATGGACCCTCCAAGGACAGAAGCGATTGAAGCAGTTAAAGAGTCCAAAGACGCCGGTATAAATATCATAATGATTACGGGTGACCATGAACTTACCGCTTTTTCTATAGCAAAAATGATGTCGATAATAGATGAAGATGCAAAGTTTGAGGATTCTGTTTTGAGAGGCAAAGACCTCTTTCTCTTAAGTGATAGTGAACTTATAGAAAAAGTTGCTACCGTAAAAGTATTCGCAAGGGTTGAGCCTGAGCAAAAACTCAGGATTGTAGATGCTCTTCAAGCCAGAGGAGAGATAGTCGCCATGACGGGAGACGGTGTGAATGATGCACCGGCTCTGAAGCAGGCAGATATCGGAATAGCAATGGGCAAACATGGTACTGAGGTTGCAAAAGAGGCGGCGGATATGATTTTAAGTGATGATGACTTTAGCTCCATAGCACATGCCATCAGAGAAGGAAGAACTGTATTTGATAATCTGGTCAAGTTTATCGCATGGACACTCCCGACAAATATCGGAGAAGGAGTTGTGATTTTGCTTGCGATTATGCTCGGTCTTACGCTTCCTATACTCCCTGTTCAAATTTTATGGATTAACATGGCAACTACACTTTTATTGGGAATGATGCTTGTGTTTGAACCTGAAGAAAACAACATTATGAAAAGAGCGCCAAGAAATCCTCAGATGCCGATTTTGGCAGGAGAGATAATCGCTAAGATGCTGGTTGTCGGCCTTTATCTGGTGGTGGCAACTTATGGGATGTTTAATTATGCACTCTCACAAGGACATGATGTTGAGTACGCAAGGACTATCGCAGTAAACATATTTGTATTTGTCGAGCTTTTTTATCTGTTTTCCTGTAAAGAGTTGCGACAGTCAGTTTTTAAAACGAATATTTTCAATAATAAGCTATTGATTTTAGGTGCAGTGCTTATGAGTCTAGCTCAAGTTGCATACACACATGCAGAGTTTATGCAGAAAATGTTTAAAAGCGAAAGTTTAGATTTTCAAACTTGGCTGGAGATATTAGTCGTTTCATTTGGTGTTCTTTTTGTTGTTGAGATAGAAAGAGTTATTACCGGTAAATTTCAGCAAAGTATGAAGCTATGAATGAGATAGTCATGTTTTATGCAGATACCGCTTGGAACTTACGAAATATAAATAATTGTAATGTATTTAAAGCAAAACAAAAGTCAACTAAGCCTAGAATTAAAAGAAATAAACTAAAGGGCTTGTATTGTTAAAAAGATCAGTTTATCCGCTGTTTTTACTGGCAGTTGCTTATTTATTATTTTCTAGCCAAGATGCAAAGATTATCATAGCAGGTATAGCTATATTTTTAATCGGCATGGTATTTATGGAAGACGGCTTTAAGCTTTTCAGCGGCGGAATACTTGAAAAAGTTTTAGAGAAATCAACAAGCAATGTGCCAAAAGCAATCGCGACAGGTTTTATAGCTACAGCCATCGTGCAAAGTTCCTCCTTACTGACCATTATTGTTATATCATTTTTGAGTGCGGAAATGATTTCACTCAGCGGTGCAATCGGAGTTATTTTTGGCTCAAACATAGGAACTACCACAACAGCCTGGATAGTATCGGCCTTTGGTATGAAAATAGATATTGCCTATTATGCAATGCCCATGCTCATCTTTGGAGTTATTTTTAGATTTAACAAAAATAAAACTTACCAGGGATTTGGAAATATTTTAGTCGGTCTTGGGTTTGTGTTTCTTGGCATAGGGTACATGAAAGAGGGCTTTGAGGCTATGAAAGAGGGGCTCGACCTTGCTCAGTTCGCCATGACAGGATACCTTGGAATTTTGGTGTATATCCTCATCGGCGTAGTGGCAACGGTTGTAATCCAATCAAGCAGTGCAACCATGGCCATCATCATAACCGCGTTGGCAACGGGACAAATTGAATATGTAAATGCTCTAGCACTGGCAATCGGTGCAAACATAGGTACTACGGTAACGGCAATTATCGGTTCGCTCTCTTCAAATGCAAACGGAAAAAGACTGGCGGTTGCACACTTCATTTTTAATCTTGTAACAGGATTCATTGCTATAGTTTTCTTGTATCAGTTGGCAGATTTTGTAAATATGTTGAGTTCACATGTAGGCATTGACGATAAAGACTATGCCATGAAATTAGCCCTCTTTCATACAGTGTTTAATATCATCGGAGTTTTAGTCGTTTCGCCATTTACTCATAAACTGGTAATTTATTTAGAGAGTCTTTTTATCGAGGTGGATGTGGATGTATCAAGAGCAAAATATTTAGATGATGTAGTAGTGGCAGTTCCAGAGTCAGCTCTTGCTGCCCTTGAAAAAGAGGTGATACATCTCTATGACAATGCAAGTGAAGTTTTAGCCCATGCAATATCGTTGCATAGACATTCCTTCTTAAATCAAGAAAATATACTCGAAGCTGTAAAAAAATCAACTTCTAAAATTGATATTGATGTCAATAAATTTTATACGACTAAGCTTAAAGAACTCTACGGAGATATAGTGCATTACGCAACGCTCTCGCAAGATAAGATGGATGCAGATCAGATTAGGCAGGTTTACTATTATAAAGTCGCATCGAAGGATATTGTTGAAGCAGTAAAGGAGGTGCAAGAGTTACAGAAAAATGTTAATTTGTACCAAAAAAGCAAAAACGAGGTCATCAGAAATGAGTATAATATTTTAAGAGAAAAGATTGCCAATACTTTGGATAAAATCGATGATATTAGAAATGATGAGGATGATATGGATTCAATGATTAAAGTCAAACAACTCAAAGAAGATATAAAAGCACTTGATATCATAGGAAACGGAAGAATCGACACTCTTATCAGAAATAACAGCATCACGCCAAAGATGGCAACCTCATTGATAAATGATTCCTCATTCGCTTATGATATATCAAAAAGGTTAATTGACGTTGCTGTAACTTTGTGGATAAAAGACCAAGAAATCAAAACACTAGCAGGAGAACCATCATGAAAGTAGAAGAGTTGTTTAAGAAGGCTGAAAAGTTTTTTAGCATGAATAAAGATAAGCAGGAAAAAAAGCACAATAAAAAGGAAAAAATAGAATCTTTACTGAAGGAAAAAATATCTTCTATCAAAGAGAAATTAAAAGAGGCTAAGACAGAAGAGAAAAAAGAAGAGTTAAGAAAGAAGCTGGATATCCTGATAGGTTTACAAGAAAAGATGGAACTTTAAACTCATTAGCAAAAAAAAATGACCTCCATGCTATACGAATTACATACATACTCTTTTTCTAAAACTCTCATAAACTCCTATTTTAAGTACTTTAAACTCTTCTATACTCTATTCTTTGCTTCTGATAATGTACTGAAATAAATTTTTCTAAAATAAATTAAGTATATACAAGTTAATTACATGTATAATGCTTTTTACAGGCAAAGTGTAAATACATATAATATACAAAGGCAAAGCAATGGCTACAATGAATTTTAGATGTACGGATGACCAAAAAGAAGCGATAGAGGCAAAAGCTAAAGAATATGGATTTGACAGTGTGGGAGCATATATCAAGTTTGCTTCCATAAATGCAAAGCTCTCAGCATCAATGCCGATACAAAAAGCAGAGGTATCAAAAGTAGGTACAAATAAAGTAAATTCAAGCAGTGATTTTGATGCGGATATTGATAAAAAAATTAAGGCATATAAAAAAGCTTATGTAGAAAACTATACTGATTTTACCGCAGAAACACATGAAGCCTTATCCAAAGCTAAAGATGTCCTCTGTACTGCAAAACCAAGTAAAGAAGATGCATTTTTCATTATAGATAAAATGTCACATATTAGCGGTTCTACTAAATCAAAAAAGCAAGCGCTTCAGAATGAAGAAAAATACGTATTTCAAGTAATAGAATTATTCAGGCTTAAGTAATTTTTCACAGTTAAATCAACAAGCCTTTTCTATAAAGCAGGATAGTCAGTATATCCTTGTGCATCTTGTGTATAAAAAGTATTTGTATCTGCTTTATTTAAAGCTGAATTTCCTTTAAAACGTTCAGGTAAATCCGGGTTGGCAAGAAAGAGTTCTCCAAAGGATATGGCATTAGCCAGATGCCTTTCAATAGTATCGTTTCCTCTAATCTTAGTATAAGCTCCATTGGCAATCAAGACCCCTTTGTAGGCATTCCTTAAAACGGAGAGTTCCACTACATTTGCTCCATGTCTTATATCACCCTCAAGAGCGTCTATAATGTGAACATATGCAAGATTAAACGCATTTAGCTTTTCACAGACATAGGCAAAATGTTTTTGCGGGGCAGAGTCTTTCATATCATTAAAAGTGCCGCTTGGCGAGAGTCTGACACCAGTTTTGTCTGCACCGATTTTATCGCTCACGGCTTTTATCACCTCAAAAAGAAAACGGCTTCTGTTTTCTATGCTTGAGCCATATTCGTCTTTTCTTAGGTTGGTGCCATCACGCAAGAACTGATCTAGCAGGTAACCGTTTGCACTATGTATCTCAACACCGTCAAAACCAGCCTCCATGGCATTTTTTGCACCATCGGCATAATCTTGAACAATCTCTTTTATCTCATCAACACTTAATGCTCTGGGAGTCTCAAAATCTTTCATCCCCTCATAAGTATAAATCTGACCGGATGGTTTAACAGCCGAAGGAGCCACAGGAAGTTCTCCCCCATGGTAAGAAGAGTGAGAGATTCTTCCTACATGCCAGAGTTGCAAAAAGATTTTACCCTCTTTGTCATGCACGGCATCAGTCACTTTTTTCCAGCCTTGTATTTGTTCGGTTGTATGAATTCCCGGAGTAGCGGGGTAACCAATGCCCTGAGTTGAGATTTGTGCTCCCTCAGATATAATCAAGCCTGCTGAAGCTCTTTGAGCGTA
Source organism: uncultured Sulfurimonas sp. (assembly GCA_937900945.1). GTDB lineage: Bacteria > Campylobacterota > Campylobacteria > Campylobacterales > Sulfurimonadaceae > Sulfurimonas. Next base: position 21,761 of record CALCGG010000190.1, read on the forward strand.
ATAGGTAACCATCAAATCATTGGGTACATTGTTCTTAACACTTCTGCATCGCGTCATCGGAGCCATGAAAATTCTATTTTTTAAATTATAGTTTCCAATTTTGATAGGTGAGAAAAGATTCATCATAACTCCACTCCCTTTTTTTTTAATAATTATAGCTATTATCTCTTAGAATTAATTATGGATATATAAAAAATATTATGAATATGCAGGTTTTGTCAAAATCCTGCTGTCAACATGCCCGCGACCAACCGTAAAATGATATAAAATCTGAAAACGGTTATCTTTAAGACCCAGCAAACCATGCATCATATCATCTAAAAAACATCCTATGCCTGTTCCTGAGAGTCCCATGGATGTTGCTTCAAGATAAAGTTGCTGACCGATTGCTCCACATTCCCAGTAGAGTTCTTTGTATCTGTGCGCTCCATGTGTCTGGATTTGCTCTGAAAAATTACAAAGCATCCCTAGACTGAATGCTCCGTCACTTGCTATATCCTGAGTACAGCTTATCGCTTTTGAAATCATTTTGAAATCATTTTTTTGCAACAGGTATAAATTATCTAGCTCAGTTTCTTTCCACTCAAACTCTCCCTTCATCTGAGTAACTAAATCGTCTTTATCTTTCTCATTTCTGATGAGTATATATAAGCCTGATTCATACTCTTCAACTCTGTGTACAAATAAAGCTAAATGGGTTGAATTTTCTTTGGAGTCCTGAGATTGCACTACACTTTTTAACAAGACATGAAACTGTTCTTTTGTGATGAGAGAGAGCTCTTTTTGCATTACATGTATGCTTCTTCGGTTGAGTACTATATCTTTTGATTCTCTGGTCGGTGTTCTTGTGACTTTACTTTTGCTTGTTTTCTTTTGCGGTATCTCAACAGTGGAAGTTGCGTTTTCTATGGCTGGGATGATGTCCCACTTTTGCATGTTTGGACTGAGTTTATTCGCAATCCCTTCAAAGATTAAAGGGATGTTTTCTATCAAAGTATCTATGCTGGTTGAAGGTTCAATCTCCTCTGAAGATACAACAAAAAGCATATCAGCAATTTCAGATTCAAAAAATCTATTCTTTTGAGTAAGTCCTAAAAGTGTTGATATGTCGTCATGGCTTGCACTATCGAGCCGTGTGATTTTCCATCCCAGCATCTTTGCAGAAACAACAAAAGCCTGCCAAGCATGTCCCCCGTCCAGCTGTGTGTAACGAAAAGCACGCTCTCCGTATTTCCACACTTCACGCCAAGGGATGCTGGATAGTCCAACTATAAAACTCCCCTTTGGCAAAGTCTCCCAAAAGGAGGTGTTAAACTCTGCCAGCATTTCTAAAGCATGGCTTTTTGGCGCATAGTGAAATATGGCAGATTTTTCCTCCTGTTCTTCCAAAATAGGGGGTAAAATAAGATAGGCCTCAGTTGGGTGCAGGTTCCCGCTTGAAGCGTTACACCTGACTGCCCAAGAACTCTCGCCTGAGACTTTCCAAGCAGCCAGTCCCATGGAAAACTGTAAAAGCTGGGAAATAGACTCTTTTAAAAGAGGAGCTGAGGGCAAGTCATCATCTAGCAGATGATAGGGCGGAGTTGCGTTGTCAGTTGCTAAGGGGAGAGTTATAGTTTCCGCTCCACGGTAAACTCTAAATGGGTCCGGCTGTGTGCTCCAGTCCATGTAACCCAGCGAACGGGCATAGCGATGTTGTGCATGTTTTGTAGTTTCGTGGTACTCAAATACCATCTGGAGTGATTTATTCATGTAAGAATCTTAATCGTTTTTTCTTAAGTTGAGCTCTAAAAAAAAGCCTCTTTATTTATCCTAGTTTTTTTTAATGTCTATAGTTTTGCAAGAACTTTATTTTGCATCAAAAATAATATATCTGTTTTTGCCAG
>CALCGG010000191.1 GCA_937900945.1 uncultured Sulfurimonas sp.
TGGAAATTAAAACTGTGGTTGTAAAAAAGGTATAATCTGTTTCTTACGGCTCAGAACTTTGTCTAGCCAAGCTTGATGATTTTCCAGTTTCACATTAAATGCATTTTCAAATTTGCTCTCATCGTCACTTACCACTAAAAGTTGTGAACCTTCTATCATGATGTCCGTTAAAAGAAGAGCAACGCTATGAAGATTGCCTTCCTCTTTCATCTTTTTCATATCTTCAAAAAGCATCTCTTTTTTATCATCAAAAACTTTTAAATCTACTACTTCAAGCTGTCCGATACCCACATGCGTACCATTCATATCGAACTCTTTGTAGTCTCGTGTCAGCAAATCGCGAGCCGATGTACCTTCTAACGCTGACTTGACGATAAACATCTCCATGCCAAGAGCTTTATAGTCTTCAATTTCTGCAATTTTTGCCAATTCTTTAACAGCTTTTGTATCAACTTTTGTACATGTCGGTGATTTAAAGATTACAGTGTCACTCAAAATCGCACACATCATCATGCCGGCTAAATCTTTTGGTATTTCGATTTTAAAACTGTCAAACATCTCTTTAACTATAGTGTTAGAACTGCCGACAGGTCTGATCCAGCACTCTAACGGGGTGTCAGTTGTAAGATCACCCAGTTTATGGTGATCAACTATTCCTAGTATTGTCGCTTCTTTTATATCTACCGGACTTTGAGCAAGATCGCCAAAATCTACAAGATAAATATTTTCACCGGCAACAGAAGTTTTAAGTTCCGGCACGATTCCGCCAAATTTATTGAGAACAAATTCAGTCTCAGGAGATATTTTACCTTGACGGATAGCAATACAATCTTCACCCAGTTTATTTTTGAGATATGTAAGAGCAATACTTCCTACAATAGAATCTGTATCAGGGTTTGTGTGACTTATGACATAAGTTGACATTTTTCTAGCCTTTATTTTTTCGTAATTATACTAAAGTTTTTTTAGAACATTTATACATATGAAGGTTATTTAATGAATTCTATAAACACTATCAACTTTAGAACCATTTTTTACAATCTTGACACGATCACCCGTCATTATTTCATTGCCTTTGACAACAACTACGACGTTCTCCCCATTGTCTAACTCAACGGTAAGCTCTGTCCCGTTTGATTTTGCTATTTCACCTCCAGCATAAGCACCTGCAAGTCCGCCACCCAATACAGCCAATGTTTTTCCATAGCTGCGACCAACAGTAGAGCCAAGCACAGCACCAGTTATAGCGCCCAAAAATGTACCTGTGCCGGTATCACTAATAACAACAGGTCTTGCTTCTATTACTACACCTGTTTCATATCGTTTGATCTGATTATAACTTCTACCATCATACGTTGGACCTTGATTTGTTGCACATCCGCCGAGTATTAACAAAGCGACAAATGACACTGATATTAATGTTTTCATTTTTTTTCCTTTTATTTATTTAATAAATTCAACTACTTCTTCATAGTTCAATCTTACCTGTTGAGGCTGCTCATTCAGTCTATATCCAAACGGAAGCACCATTGAAAGTTGATATTTACTAGTATTAAGACCTAATATCTTCTCTACTGCTTCTTTATCAAACCCTTCAATTGGGCAGGAATCTATTCCTAACACTGCCGCAGCACTCATCATGTTAGCACATGCAATATAAGTCTGCTTTGAAGTCCAAGCGTAAATATTTTCATCAGAACTGAGTGTAGCTTTTAAATGATCAGCATATAGCTTAAGATAAAAGTCAAGCTTCTCTTGTGTCATATCTCGTCTTTCAAATCTTTTTTTCGGAATGCCTGATTCTGGTTTCACAGACTCGATTCCTGCTAAAGCTATAACGAGATGAGAACATGAAGTAACTTGAACTTGATTCCAGCAAGCTGGTCTAAGCTTCGCTTTCAGTTCCTCATTGGTTATCACTAAAAACTTCCAAGCTTCCATCCCAAAAGATGAAGGCGATTTCCGGGCAGCTTCTAAGATATACTTTATATCTTCATCACTTATCTTTTTACTATCATCAAAAATTTTACAGGCATGTCTAAAATCCATAGCCTCTTCAAATGTTTTTTCCAAGATTCTTCCTTTTTTAAGTTTACTTAAATTTTGTACGATAGGCACAATGCCTGCATAACTCTTCTGTAATATTACCAGATTTAAAACCATCTATTATAGCTTTAGATTGTGAATTATTTATGATGTCATCTAAAGATTCATCTTTAACATTTCCAAGGTTTATAACCGCTTCATAATCAAAACAACATGGAACAACTTCCCCATTGCTTAAAATCGCCATTTGGGAATTCAGCCCGTGACAATACCCTTTTTCACTGACAAAAGGAGCTTCCAGAGATGGCCAAGTAAAAAGAGCATCAAAGTTAAAAAGCACTTTTGATATTACCCGTAAGCTTTTTTTTGTATCAGCATTAACTTCTGACAATCTTGCACCTAATCTATCAAACATGATTGCGATTACTTTTTCATTGTACTCTTTTTGAGAATTGTTATCCTCTTCATTCCAGAGTCTGTAGTTGATAAAAGATTTTAAGTTTAGAGCGCGAAATGCTAAAGTAAAGTCAGCTATTTTTTCAAGATATTTTTCTAAAGAAATAGGCAGTTTATTACCACGATAACTATTGAGTGAAAAGTTTATCTGTTTTATCGCAGGATGATTCAAAACTTCCACATGCCAAGGCTTCAAGTAATATCCGGCAGTTGTGATGTGGACATTTAGACCAGCCTCATAGCTGATATCCAAATACTCTTTAATATTTTCAACTAAAAGCGGGTCACCGACAACATGGTAAGCTATATCATTTGTAAAAGCTTTTACTTCTTTATTTACCTTTTCAAATAGAGCTAAATCCATAGTGGAAAGAGTTCTGCTAGCCGAGGGGCAAAAATCACAAGAGAGTCCACATTTTGAAGTTAGCTCTATGTAGATTTTTTGCATCTTTTTCTTTGACATTTATCCTCTTTTAACAGGTTTCATAATTTATATCAACTAACCTAATAAATGATTTAATGATGATTCTATATTTTTGTGCTTAAATTCAAATCCAGCATTTATTAAAGCTGTTGGATATATCTCTTTTGACCCTGTCAATACCGTTGAACCTTCACCAAAAATTAATTTTAAGACAAACTCAGGCAATGGAAAAATAGTTGCTCTATTTAAAGCTGAACCAAGAGCTTTAGTGAACATGTAGTTGGTGACAGGGGTTGGTGAGACGGCATTGAATACTCCTGTCAGTTGTTTATCGATTAAAAATGTATAGATACTCATCAAGTCAGCTATATCTATCCAGCTTGTCATCATCTTACCGTTACCGATGATACCGCCGAGCCCAATTCTAAAAGGTGGAAGCATCTTTGCAAGTGCACCACCCTCTTTTCCAAGAATAACACCAAAACGAAGTATACTGGTTGGCTTGCTACATCTGTTTGCCTCAAGTTCCCACTCTTTTGTCAGTTGCCCTAAAAAATCATTTGCATATTCAGTGTAAGACTCATCAAAAATGCTATCATCAGGATATGCACCAATAGCAGATGTAGATATAAAATGTTTGACATTGCTTTTGTTTATTGCACTTACTAATTTTTTTGTACTTTCAACTCTGCTGTCTATTAAAACTTTTTTATATTTTTGAGTCCATTTTTTTACAATGGGGGCACCGGCAAGATTAATAACTACATCGATATCATGAAGTTTAGTTAAAATATCATCCTCACTATCATGACGATTTATAATTACACAATTTTCAAAAGTGTTTTGCAGATTCAATCCAACAAAACCACTCGCTCCAGTTAATGCTACTTTCATAATCAACCTCCTTTTTATAAAATGAAATTTATCAACTTTTTAATAATGGTAGCTTATTTAGTAGATTTTCACAATATTCCCATTGCTCAAGCGTATTTTTCCACTCACTTGGAATTGCATTTACACCTTTATGGGCACCAAGAACCATACCAACAGCTATAGAACGCGAAGCGTTATCCCCACCTACCATAGCATTTGCCTGAAGAGCTTTTTTTAGACCATCCTCTTTATCTGCATATTTGAGTATGAAATAAACTGCTCCGGGTAATGTTCCTTCAGTCGGGCTGGCTTTACCAACTTTTATAGGTTCACTTCTGCCGACATCCCAGAGTCTGGCCATGCTTGTAAGCGCTAAATCATCACTGAACTGTTCTTTGTGAAGCTCACGTGTTTCGTCGGCTTCTTCCTGAAACTTTGCAATAGCCTGAGCCGCTTTAGCCTCAATAAATCCACCCATTTGAACTGCCACATCTTCTATAGCATCACTCGGTGCAGCACCATTGATAACTCTATGTGTTACACGAGCAAAAAATTCACCGCCACTTAGAGCATCTACATTTTTATGTGTGAACATTGTTTTTCTGGCAACATCGACCAATTTATCTTCAGTATCATAGTAAGCATGTGCCGCTACATGTCGAATCGCCATAGCATTTGAGATGCCGCCAAGACGCTCAACCGGCACACCTTGCCTTACTTGTGCGTAAGTTTCTTTAGTCATAGTACAAATCCATGAACCCCAACCGTTTTCTAAGCGATTCATCCAATGTGGAATCATATTTGCCACACTGAAAGGTCTTACTTCATCGCTCACTTTGGCCAGATACTCTAAAACTAAAATATTGTAATCCCCATAATCAGTCGTCCCGCCGGCACTTTTTCCGGGATGATAATTTCTCTGCCCCCAACCTATTCCATGCGTTTGTCCACCCATCATCTCGCCTGGTGACATAAACTTTTCTATAGGTTTTTGTCCATATGCCTCATAAATCTTTTGAGCATCATACTCGTAGTGAGAGCCCAAACAAAGGGCATCTCCAACTATGGATGCAAAAAATGCGCCTTTAATTTTGTCTTGTTTTGTAGGAGTGTTCATAATCTTTACCTAGTTTTTTATCTGATTTTAACTAAGTAAAATTCATATTAGCTATATATTTTAAAGATTGCATATGTATTTATATATTTTTAATTATGTAAAGCTAACTCTTTTTTCAGATATTCACCTGTGTAACTTCCAGTTTTTTCATAAGACTCTGCCAGTTCTTCTGGTGAACCTTCTGCAATAATAAGTCCACCGCCGCTTCCGCCTTCAGGTCCCATGTCGATGATATAGTCAGCATTTTTTATCATATCCAGATTGTGCTCAATGATAAGCACACTATTTCCTAGTTCTACAAATTGATGCAATACACCTGTGAGTCTGTCAACATCTGCAAAATGCAGACCTGTTGTTGGCTCATCTAAGATATAGAGAGTTTTTCCAGTATCTTTACGGCTTAACTCTTTACTAAGTTTGATTCTTTGCGCCTCACCACCTGAGAGTGTCACGGCATTTTGACCAAGCGTGATATATCCAAGTCCAACATCAACAATCGTTTTCATGATTTGATGAATCTTTGGAATTGGTTTAAAAAATTCGAAGGCTTCTTCAGCACTCATGTTTAAAACATCCGATATTGTTTTTCCTTTATACAGAACTTCTAAAGTCTGCTGATTGTATCTTGTTCCTCTGCATGTATCGCATTTAACCATGATGTCCGGTAAAAAGTGCATCTCTATCTTGATTTGCCCTTCCCCTTGACATTTCTCACACCTGCCCCCTTTAACATTGAAGCTGAATCTCGAAGTGGTATAACCTCTTATCTGTGCCTCTTTTGTTTGCGAAAATAGGTTTCTTATCTCGTCCATGACACCTGTATAGGTTGCCGGATTACTTCTTGGAGTTCGCCCAATTGGGCTTTGGTCGAGATAAATTACTTTGTCTACATGTTCGAGTCCGGTAATTTCAACGCCTGCAACTTTCTTTACTTTTCTTGCATGGTTTAAAAGTTCTCTTGCCGTTGGAAGCAGAGTCTGAAGCATCAGTGAACTCTTTCCACTTCCACTCACACCGGTAATACAGACAAAATTGTTCAAAGGGATTTTCGCACTTAAATTATTGATATTATTTAATGTGACATTTTTAATCTCTATATATTTCTCTTGTTTTCGTCTGTAAAAGTATTCGATTTGTTTTCTTCCATAAAGATAATCAGCAGTTAAAGTTTTAGCTTTTTTGAGCATATCCAATGTACCGCTAAAAACAACCTCTCCGCCGAATTTTCCGGCACTTGGACCGATGTCAACTATAAAGTCGGCATTCTCAATTGTCTCTTTATCATGTTCCACAACTATCACGCTGTTGCCTTTTTCCTGCAAACTTCTAAGAGTACGAATGAGTTTTAGCGTATCCCTTTCATGAAGCCCGATACTCGGTTCATCAAGAACGTATAAAACACCCGTTAAACCGCTGCCTATTTGTGAAGCTATGCGGATTCGTTGCGCTTCTCCGCCGCTGATAGTTCTGGCATCACGACCCAAAGTTATGTAGCCAAGCCCTACATCAAACAGAAAATAAAGTCTCTCTCTGATCTCATTTAAAATAGGCTGAGATACCTGTGTATTCTGGTCATTAAAATAGGTAAAATTATCCTCATTTTTAAACCATTCATAGGTTTTGTTGATTGGCATGTCTAAAAGTTCTGCTATCCCTTTTTGCCCTACTTTTACAGCCAAAGATTCACGTTTGAGTCTGTGGGAACCGCAAATATTGCAAACCTTTTCACTCATGTAATCAGCTAACTCTTTTTCATCTTTGAACATATCGTAAGCTATTTTGATGATTCCCGGCCACATTCTTTTCACTTCATGGTTTTTCCACATAAAACTGACTTCATCTATACCGCCATGCAGAATCGCTTTTTTTTGATAATCCGGTAAATCTGAGTATGGGATTTTTATGTCAATCTTGTTATGCGCACAAAAACCTTTTAAAAATGTAAAATAGTAACCTTTATTAAAACCGTAAACTATTTTAACAGCACCAGTTTCTACACTTAAATCCTGATCTATTATTTTATCCTGGTCAAGTGCGTAACGCAGACCCAAACCATCACATTCCGGACATGCACCTTTTGGCGAGTTAAACGAAAATGAAAGCGGCTCAAGCGGGTCGAAACTTATCTTGCAGTCAAAGCATGCATTATGCTCACTATAATGAATACTTGTTTTTTTTAAGCCTAGTTCTTCATGATTTAAGATATCTATCTCAAGCTCACCATAACTCTCTTTCAAAGCTTTTTCAACATCTGCCGCGATACGCTCTTTATTCTCAGCATTTACAACAACCCTGTCTATAACAACTTTGATGGTATGTTTTTTAGTTTTACTAAGATCTATCTCTTCATCAAGTCGAACCATGACGCCGTCTATCATAGCTCTTACGTAACCTTTGTGTACAAGAGATTCAAGCACGTCAGCGTAAGCTCCTTTTTTCTCATTTACAATCGGAGCTAAGAGAACAAGTTTTGCACCCTCTGGAAGTTTTGCCACTTCCCCTATAATATCGGATGCGCTCATCTTTGAAATCACTTTGCCGCATTTATGGCAGTGCTGAACTCCGACACGAGCATACAAAAGTCTAAAATAATCGTATATTTCAGTTATAGTCCCAACAGTTGAGCGGGGATTTTTTGAAGTTGTTTTTTGGTCAATGGCAATAGCCGGAGTCAGTCCTTCTATCTTATCAACATCTGGTTTTCCAACGCGGTCAAGAAATTGTCTTGCATAAGACGACAAGGATTCCATGTACCTTCTTTGCCCCTCAGCATAGAGCGTGTCAAACGCTAAAGTTGATTTTCCGCTTCCACTCAAGCCTGTAAAAACAACCAGTTCATTTTTTGGAATATTTAATGATATATTTTTTAAATTATTTTCTCTTGCGCCGGTAATCTTAATTAAATCTTTGTTCTTCATCTATAAAAACCTTTATAAAAATATTCTTTGTGCCAAATAAGCAACTACTAAAAAGTAAAATCCTGCGAGTAGATTTCTTTGTATATTTACGTTTATTTTATGTTTCAAATGGATACCTATATATACACCAATAAGAGATGCTAAACCTATGATTATGCCACTTTCATAGTCTACATGTTCACTTAATGTATGTGAGATCAATCCGGAAACAGATGAAAACACTACAAAAAATAAACCAGCAGAAGTTGCCTGCTTGAGTGGAACATGTAAAAATCCGACTAAAATAGGAACCAAAATCAAGCTTCCGCCAACACCAATTGTCATGCTGATTGCACCTAAAACTATACCTATGGCTAAAAGTACAACTTTACTCACTTCTCTTTGTTCTTTATGTTCTTTTGTTTTAAAAAAAATTCTTAAAAGTGCGAAGGTGGCAAACAATAAAAATATAACTTCTAAAGTATTATCGCTTACTCTTGAAGCAATGAAACCACTCAAAAGTGCACCTGCAAAACCACCAATTCCAATAGTTGCAACCATGGGAATATCTAAAGTGCCTTTTTTGTTGTTTAAGTAACTTCCGTATACAGAACTAAAAACCATTTGAACAACTGAAATACCTATAGCTATTTTAGTTTCATAGCCCAGAATAAGCAAAAGTGGAACTAATATTGTTCCTCCGCCTATGCCAAAAAAACCTGATAATACACCAACACTCACACCGAGTAAAATCATTTCAATCATGGGCGCCTTATATTTTTTGCGAATTGTACTCAAATATCACTTTATAGTTGTTTTATACATAGATTGATAAGAGTTTTTAATTTTACTTTGAGAATCTATAAAGTATAATCAACTACTAATAAAGGGTAATTAAATGTTAAATACTATTATCGAAGCTTCAGAAAACTTTTGTATTCACCAAATTGCCCAACCGCATGAGACAAATGATACAATCAGTAAAAAGAGAACACTTATTGCTTATATAGACATAGAAACAAAAATGGCTAAAAAACATCGGATTTATATAGCTTCTGAGTCAAACTTTATTCAAAGAATTGCCAAACTTTTCTTAGAAGAAGATGAAAGTGATGAGGATACTTTAGTTGATATGTTGTTAGAAACGGTAAACCTCATTGTGGGAAGTGCTAAAGTTATTGCAGAAGAAAGTAATGGCAATCAATTTGTCATCAGCACTCCAAAATTTCTTAAATCAAGTATATTTGATTTAGAATACGACGAAGTAAAAACTATTAAAATAAAAGATGATGAAATGATTATTGCAATCAAGGAGCTAAGAACTTAAATGGCTAAGAAAAATAAATATCATTATGCTGAAACAGAAATTCCATTTGATATAAAAACTGAACTATCATGGATGAATTATTCAGGCTTATTGGATATGGAAGTTGAGTTTATAGCTGATTTAGGTGAAACAGAACTAACAATAGCTGAGATACTAAAGCTGGCCAAAGGCTCTATTATTGATCTCAAAAAACCAGCTGGTGAGAGCGTTGAGTCTTACGTAAATGGTCGTATACTGGGCAAAGGTGAGGTTATGGTTTACGAAAAGAATCTTGCCATCCGTATCAATGAGATTTTAGATTCCAGCGCAGTTCTATACCACCTATCAAAAGAGAGATTATGATTAAATATTTTCTTATTTTAGCATTAGCATTATCACTTAATGCTGCAAAAATCTTGAGTTATAACATCTATGACAGAACGGACAGAGTGGATGTAATGATTACGTTTGACACTCCATACGATGGAATTATAAAGCAAAGTATCACCAAATCAAAAATCATTATAAAGCTTCAAGATGCTTCCATAGAATCAGAAAAAACAAAAGAATTAGCATCACCCTTCTTGAATGTACTTAGCATAACCCCTATGGCAGACTATACAATAGTAGCAGCCTCAGTTCCACTCGCAACAAAACTCAAAGCATCAAAAACATCCGATGGATATGGTTTACGATTAAGATTTACTAAAAACAATACGACAAAAACCAACAATCAATCTAAAACACAAGAGAATAACCCATTTGCAGCACTTCCAACAAAAAGAGACGCTGGAATGCAGAAAAACTATTACATAGTGGTCTCCATTCTGATAATTGGAATTCTAATATTGTTTTTTATCAAAAAAAAGGTGACTCCCGGGAAGAAAGAAAAGCAACAGAACTCATGGTTGTTTAAAGCCAATGCGAATGATGAAAGTGAAAAAAATGCAAATCACACATCGAGTTTTACTGAAAATGTATCTATTAGATTTCAAAAAAATATCAATGAAGAAAATAGTGTTGTAATGCTTGATTTTGGTCAGCAAAGTTATTTAGTACTCATGGGTAAAAACAACATTTTACTAGATAAGTTTACAGACAACAAACCTGAAACACAAGAAGACTTTGAAACAATTCTTCAAAATAGACATCAGGAACTTGATGATTTCATAAGAGTTGAGAGTACTACCACAAGGACTTCACCAAAAGAACCACTACAAGCATACAAAGAACGTGCTGCTTCTATTATTTACGAGTCTTAAAGCTTAGGAATATGTTTGATTCTCAAAATTATCTTTAAGAAGTTTATTGATAGTTTTGATATGAGATGAATTTAGCTCGTATTTACTATCCATAATTTTATTGGAATGATAAACTTCAGTAACAGTAATCCCAAATGGATCTTTTTTCTCTTTACAAAGCACTCCATTATCATCAAAATAATATAAATATAATATTTTACGGGTTTTTTGCAGATAGTAAGTTAAAATAATTTCATCAGTATGCTTCTTTTCAATAGCCACAACAACTCTTTGATCAGCACTGTAGTCACCTTCCAAGTCAATAATTTGTCTTGCTTCTTCGATATTTAAAAATCCTATATAAAACTTATTATACAAGTCGTGATATCTTTGAATTTTAGTATTCATCAAAAAGGACATGTCTAATATGTGTTTTTGATTACTTCTTAATGTTTTAGTTATCCAGGACATAGTGTTGTAATATCTAAAGGGATGAAGCTTTAATCTATGTGCTTCTATCATTTTTTTAGAATTTGTAATAACTTTTGGTTTTAATGCTTTTGCATCTGTATTTTTTATATATTCAAGTACATTTTGTGCAGAAAATTCGTTTGTAAACCACACCTTGCAATAATCTGGAAATTGCTTTGTACCAGTTGCTCCGTCATTCAATATAATAAGTGCTTTAATTTCATAATTTGGAAAAATTATCTCCAAAAGAGCTTTCTTTTTTCTAAGCCTTTTTCTTAATTTTAAAACGGATTTTACCAATGTCATCTCAACAAAATAAAGTTCGTTTTTCACTAAAAACATAGCATCAAACTCACTGATTTCTTTACTCTTTGTTCTATATACAATTTGCTGCTTTTCACTAATGGACAGTGTGTTTGCGAAAGCTTTTTCTTTTGTTTGATGAAACCCTTTTAAAACGAATCTATCTATTTCATTACTTTGTGCAGCATATTTTAAAAGCTTTTCATAAATAAAATTTTCAAAAACCTCACCTTCGAAAGAACGGTAAGAGCTAAGATAAGCAGGATCATCTTCTTGAATCCCTTTTTTTATCAAAGATAAAAGATGTTTTGAGTTGTAGTCATAGTGATATATATTATCATATATATCACTATCATCAAGCGTTTTAATTGAATCGCTAATCTCCAACATCTAAACCAACTCACCGGTTTTAAAAAATTGGTCTATAACATCTCTGCTCTGTGAAACATCATCTATGCGATTTACATCATTTCTAAGTATGGATGCTCCTCTATAACCTTTTGAATAAGTATGCACATGTTTTCTAAACATGGCAACCCCATGATTTCCGTAAAACTCTATCATCTTGTCGAAATGCTCCATGATAATTTCATGCTTAAGTGCATTATCGATATCAAATTCTCCGGAGCGAAGTTGGTGAAAGATCCAAGGAGCACCAACAGCACCGCGACCTATCATCACTCCATCTGCTCCAGTATGTTCTAAAACCCACTTAGCCTTGCCAAAAGAGTCAATATCTCCATTAGCAATAACCGGAATGGATATAGCCTCCTTTATCTCTCTTATTGCATCATAGTCAACAGCGGCTTTAAACTTTCCTGCACGTGTTCTTCCATGAACTGCAATAAAATCAGCTCCGCTGTCTTCGACCATTTTTGCTATATCAATATGATTTTTTTCTTCAAACCCTAACCTGATTTTTACACTGGTAAGACTTTTGTTTGATGTATCTTTTATAGTTCGTATAATTTCACCCATAAGAGGCAGGTTTAAAAGTAACGAACTTCCACTTCCATGACCAACAACTTTTGGAACCGGACAACCACAGTTTAAATCAATTATATCAATACCGTCATAATCATTTAAAATTTCAACAGCTCTTTTTACAACATCTACCTCTGCTCCTGCAATTTGAACAGAGTATGGGTCTTCATTAGGGCTTTTTTTCAACATGTGGAAAGTTTTTTCAGATCCATGGACAAGGGCATTTGAACTAAGCATCTCGCTCACAGTAAGGTCTGCGCCAAATTTCTTAACAACACTTCTAAACGGAAGGTCTGTAAATCCAGCAAGAGGAGCTAAAACATATATTGGTTTTTCAAAAGAGAGGTTTTTTAACAAGCCAGCACCTCCGTTTGAGTGGTTATTTTATTAAACAAATAAATTAATGTTGAAATTTTTATTACACTCTTTAAGTGCTCTGTATGCTTTAAAATTCAAAAATTCATCAGGCTGTGAATTTTCCAAAATTTCATCTGCCGGTGATAATATTTCTAAATCAAATAATGTTAACAAGTATGAATCCATAGCTTTTTCATTGGCTTCACCAATTATCTCAAACAGTTTTATTCTTTGCTCAGGAACCATGCATTTTGATAGAATTGATGCTATTTTCAAGAAATCTTCTTTCTCTAATTTTAAAGAATTAAACAGCTCTATTAAAACATCATTGATGATTTCGAGACCATCTTCTTTACGGTTCACCCTATTTAATATTTCAAAAAGTGCTGTTTTAGTTAGAAGTCTTTTATGCTTTTCAATCATATTTAAAGATGCTGTTTTAACATACTCGGCATAGACTTCTTCGCATAATGAGGGAGCATACTTATTTGAGTGACCTAGTATATCTTCAGCACTAATATCACCTTTTTTGTATTTATTTCTTTCATTTTGAATCACTATCTCGTTATCCAAAGATAAAGAGTACTTTTTCAAATCAACTACATTTCCATTTTTTACATCATTGACAAGACTTATAACACTGTTTATCTTTTCATTTGATGTATCACTCTTTAAAGCTTCTTTTGGAACTACACTTACATTATTTAACAGTGAATTTAAAAATGAATATCTCTCAGTCTTAAAAGAATGTTTTCTATTTTCTTTACCAAGAAAAGCATCAACTATAGAATCTATAAATTTTTCATAATCTTTTTCATATTTACGAAGTTTTAAATTACCTAACATAGAATAAAAAGAGATATGAACAACACTCGCAATATACAAAAGTACAAGAGGAACGCTCACCCACATAGCGATAGACAAAGATGGCAATTGTACACCAAAGAAGTTCAAACTTATAGTGTCTTGTGTGATATAGGCAAAAATATACCACCCTACTAAAATAATAAATATAAATGAAGCTATCGTGTATCTTTTTATATGCATGTTGTTTTCCTTAAATTATCTAGATTTTTCTACAATTTCTCTACAGTCTATACAATATATAGCATGTGGCTTTACTTTTAAGCGCTGAAATCCTATGAGATCTTCACACATCTCGCATACACCATAAGTACGATTTGCTATCTTGCCTAAGGTTACACCAATTTCCTGTAGTTCTTTTTCCTGCTGCTGTACGATAGCACTTTCAATCATTGAATTATTGTTAGCAGATGCATGGTCACCCTCATCGTTTAATTCTAATGAACTAAGTTGATTTAGTTCATTATGGACACCCATGATGTTTTTTATTATCTGCACTTTACGACTCTCTAAGATATCTTTAAAGTATTTCAATTCACTATCTTGCACTTAACGTCCCCTCTTTTATTTATGATATGGATGATTACTCAATATAGAAAAACCTCTATAAATCTGCTCAAGCAAAACTACTTTTGCTATTTTATGACTCATAGTTAAATTTCCTAAACTTATAACAGCATTAGTTTTTTTTAAAAAACTATCTTCAAAACCATAGGCTCCGCCTATGAAAAATTTAATCGACATTTTATCATTTAATAGCTTACTAAATTCAAAACTATCGATTAATTTTCCAGCAGGATGCAAACTGATGCAAAAACCATTAGCAAGATAGGGTTCTAGAGCCCTTGTATATGCCTGCTGTGAGGCTTCTGGTGAAATAGTGTGTGATTTTGCTACATCTTTTGGAAAAAGTTCATTTTCATCTACTTTTGCAAAGCGGGAAATCATTTTAGTCAACTCTTTATATAAAGGGTCATATATAGATCTTTCCTTTTTTGCTATTGAGATGATATCGATATTCATGATAAAAGTCCGCTTCCGATAACATGATAAGTTATATGATTAAAAACATCGCTTTTTTTCACACCGCCAATTGCTGCTACAAAATGCTTAGATTTTGATGCTATTGAGTCCAGTTCATCACCTAAAACAGAAAGAACATCTTTTTTTGTATTAGTATTTCTAAAGGCACCTAAGCCAATATAATTCAAATCAAGTTCATTTGCTTGCATTACTTCTGCTTCATTATGGGTAGATATTCCAATAATCTTATCTTTACCGATGGCACTTCTAATAATCCCCAGTGCTTTAAAAATATCAGAATCTATTTGCCTTAAATCTTCTTGACCTAGGTGAACTCCATCACAAAATTCAATAAGCTCGTAAGCATCATTAACAATCAAAAAACCGTCAAATTGTTTTCTTATTTGTATGAGTTGTTGTTTGATAAAAGCAATATCAGAATTCTTATTTCTGTACTGAATTATCTCGGCAGAATTTTGTTTTGCAATTTCAACGAATTCTTCTAATGTAACATTATTTTCATCAAGAAGTTCCTGATCGCAAAGTGCATATAATCGCATATAATAACTTAGCTTACTTTTAACAACGTTAACATATCTGAAAGTGTCTTTTTTAATTCGTTTCTATTCACGACCATGTCAATAGAACCTTTTTGCAGCAAAAACTCTGCCCGCTGAAAACCGTCCGGTAAATCAGAGCCTATTGTTTGTTTAATAACTCTCTGTCCGGCAAAGCCGATAAGTGCACCTGGTTCAGCGATAATAATATCACCCAAAGTTGCAAAGGATGCGCTCACTCCGCCCATAGTCGGATCAGTTAAGACAGATATATACGGAATATTATGATTCGCCAACTTTGCCAATGCGGCAGAGGTTTTACTCATTTGCATAAGTGAATACGTGCTCTCCTGCATTCTTGCACCGCCACTTGCACTTATGATAATCAGACCTTCTTTTTTCTCTATGGCACGGTTTACAGCGCGAACAATTTTTTCACCTTCAACTGAACCTAAGGAACCGCCCATAAAAGCAAAATCAAAAATAACAAGCTGAGCAGGCACGTCATGAATCTTACACTCACCACTCACAACAGAGGAACTTCTTCCAGTTTTATTTACACCCTCTTCTACTCTTTTTACATATGATTTTTTATCTACAAAGCTTAATGGGTCAACAGGTTTTAAGTTGTCATCAAATTCTACAAAAGTGCCTTCATCTACTAAAAGTTCCAATCTTTCTTTAACGCCTAAACGAAAATGGTAACCACATTTTGGGCATACATATTTTTGATTTTCTACTTCTTTGTAATACATCAAAGCTTGACATGACTGACATTTAATCCAATGGGCCGGAGCTTCACTTTTCG
Source organism: uncultured Sulfurimonas sp. (assembly GCA_937900945.1). Classification (GTDB taxonomy): domain Bacteria; phylum Campylobacterota; class Campylobacteria; order Campylobacterales; family Sulfurimonadaceae; genus Sulfurimonas. The sequence goes on from CALCGG010000191.1 coordinate 15,728, forward strand.
TTGCTTGTTGTCTTGTATCTGTTTTGGTAAAAAGGTTTAAGAGGTTCAAAAAAAATCCTTACATTTATAAATAATTTTGATTATACAATATTTACACTTATTTTTAAAAGATTTAAAATATAAATAGGCCTAATTTTCTAATGTTTTTATTTTCAGTAATATTTCTTCATCGCTTTTTTTAAAATCAATATGAACTAAATATAATTCAGGTACCGAACTATTATGTATTGCAGTGGTATTATCCTCATTAGACTTGTAAATTCTAAAACTATTTACTTCACCAAGAAAATCAACACTAAAATCACTACCTGCATTCAAAGGATAGGTTAATTTTTTGAATGATTCCAGCCTGTATAATTTAGAGTTATTTACTATATAGGCTATATATGGATTGTACATTTTATGCAGAGAGTTTGAACTCTGCATGAGCACCATATCCTCTTTTTTATCCTGATTTAAAATAGTTGTAGAATGAGATAAAGCTAAAGAAAAATCCAGAAAAACAACCTTTTTTATTAGCTGTTCATCTTTTATTTGACTCAGTTCATTTTTATAAAATTTATTTGAGAGATTTAATGATGCGTAACTTTTGTATAAAAATAGCATCATGATAGATAAGATAGTTATAGAAATAAGTAATTCTATGAGTGTAAAAGCTTTTCTCATTGTATTCTAATCCTAAGCAGTGCATTTGATGAGTTGTCCACTTTTAGAATCGTTTTTCCCAGTTCAAGAATCATATTTGAACTAGTGTCTGAACCTTCTTCAGTGGCATCATCACTTTCACTCATATCTATCTGCTTAACAATTTGATATAACACTTCAACTCTCATATCTTTGAGATTTCTTCTGAGGTCATCTTCAACGGTAAACTCACTGATTAAATTATCCAGATGAATACTTTTATTTTCTAAGCCATAAGCCTGATTTGAGATAAAAAATGAGGAGTATTGATTTGTTTTTGTTTTTTCTTTAAAAATTGAGAAGATATGATTACTGTTTGCATACATCTGAAGAAGTGCCATGATAACAACTGATATAATCATAACAGCCACCATGACTTCTATAAGAGTAAATCCTTTACGCATGCCCTAAGCCAATACGGATAGCTTCTTCTAGGGATGTTTCACCATTTACAAGCATCAAGGAGAGCTGGTTGGATATAGTTTTTAAGCCATCACGCTCAAGTGCAACTTTGATAGTATGTTCATCTGTGGTGCTTTTTAGCATATCTCTCACCTTATCACTCATGACTAATAGCTCACCAATGGAGCGACGACCAGAATATCCGCTGTAATTACACTGCTTACATCCACATGCCTTGTAGATTTCCGTGCCCTCTTGTATGTTGTAATCAACTGCAAACTCTTCAGCTATCACATCTATCTCTTTGCAATGAGTGCACAGTACACGCACAAGTCTCTGAGCAAGAATACCTAAAAGTGAGGATGAAATCAAAAATGGCTCAATCCCCATGTCTGCAAGTCTGGAGATAGTTGCGGATGCAGAGTTTGTATGCAGGGTTGAGAAAACCAAGTGACCTGTCAGTGCTGCACGAACGGCAATGGCGGCTGTTTCTTCATCACGAATCTCACCTATCATGATAACATCCGGATCTTGTCTTAAAATAGAGCGAAGTGCAGCTGCGAAAGTAAGCCCTACTTTTTCATTTACTTGAATCTGGGAAATATTGTCCGACTTGTATTCTACCGGGTCTTCAACTGTTATAAGGTTTTTCTCCGGCTCTTCAACTTCTCTTAAAAATGAATGCAGAGATGTCGTTTTACCGCTGCCGGTCGGACCTGTAACGAGGATGATTCCATGAGAGGAGCGAAGCAGTTTTTTTACATCGCCTATCAGCTCACTGTTAAATCCAAGTTCAGTTATTTTTGGAATTTGAGAGCTTTGCATGAGAAGCCTCATAACAACTCTTTCTCCGTAAAAAGTTGGAAGTACCGAGACACGGACATCTAAACTCTCTCCAGCAATTTTTATCTGGGTTCGTCCATCTTGGGGTATTCTTTTTTCTGAAATATCAAGGTTGGAAATAACTTTTATACGGCTGATGATGAGATTGACAACCTTCTTCTCCAAGTCCGCATTTTTAATGAGCATGCCGTCGATACGAAACCGGACTTCGCCCCGTTTTTCCTGCACCTCTATATGGATATCTGAAGCTCTTTTTTTTACAGCCTGATAAAAAAGTGCATTTACAAACTTGATAATTGGAGCCGATTCTTCACTTGTTAAAATATCTGATGAAGTTCTTAAAAAGTCTGTTAAAGAGATGTCTTCATCTCTGCCTTCTTCACTTGAATCTTCCTGCATGGTCTCCATAGTTTTATCTGTACGAAGTTCTAAAAAGCGGTTGTAAAGTCTGTCGTAAGAGTCCTCATCCAACATGTGAAGCTTGTATTTCTTTTCCAGTTTTGTATAGTAGTTGCTTGCATCAACAAGATATCTGTCACAGATAAATGCGCATATTTCTCCATCGAGTTCACTAAAAAGAAGATAGTTTTTTACACTTAAATCTGTGTTTAGCTCTTCTGGTTCATAAACTTCAAGATGCAGATTATGAAGGGGTTCTAAGTTTAACATCTACATGGCTCCGGCAAATGGATCTTCTTCTTTTTCTATCATTTTATCGTTTGTTAGAGATTTTATGGTTTCTTTTTTCTCAACATTATTATTTTCTAATGTTTCACCGTTTTCAATTCTTTTAAAAATTTCTTTATTATATTCTCTTTGTATTCTAGTTATTTCTCCTAGATTTTCTTGAAGTTGTGATAACTTCTCACTATTGTCTATTACATAAGGAGTTAAAATGACTATGAGATTATCTTCTGTTTTTGACGTAGATGTAGATGAAAACAGATACTCTCCAATGAGAGGGATATCGCCTAACAATGGAATTTTTGTTTTGCTATTTTGCACATCTTCTTTTACAAGTCCGCCAATAATAATACTTTCTCCATGTCGGAGAATCGCCTGTGTTTTTACTTCTTGTTTGGAAGTAATAGGTTGCCCTGTATTATTATTTGAACCGTCATCTAAAACATTTTCCAAGATTGTCTCAACATCCAAAGTCACTTTATCTTTTGAAGAAACTCTAGGTTTGATTTTAAGAGTCAGACCGACATCTTCTCTTTTGTATGAGATTGTCGGTAAACCTGTAGTACCCGTTGTTGAACCACTTGAAACAGATATTGTCTTTCCAACATATATGGATGATTCTTTATTGTTCACACAAAGAATAGATGGATTCGAGATGGCTTTTGAAGCTCCATTCGTTTCTAAAAAATCCAAGGTAGCTCCCAAAGCAAGTGTACTTTTTGTAGTACCTAATGTAAGATAATCCAAAACTTGTGTAGATAAACTTTTGGTTAAATCTGATGAACCAAAATTTGCACTCATAGCATATAATCCAGAAGATGATACATCACCAGCCGCAAAACCGTATTTTATTCCAATGTTTTGCGCATCATTTTTATTAATCTCTATTATTCTTGCCTGAACATAAACCTGAAATTTTTCTTTGTCAAGCTCATCTATAATAAACTTTATTCCCTTTATTACACTAGGATCACCAATTGCAATAACTGCATTTATCTCTTCGCTCATTGAAACATTTGGCTTGAGTGACGGGTCTGCATATGTCTGTTTAGAGATGATCTCAGTTAAACTCGCTAGAACTGATTTTGCATCAGAATTTTTAAGCGTAAATATTTTAACAGCATTGTCTACATTTGATTCAACGTCAAGTTTAACTATTAGCCCCTCTATTCTTGCAACATTTTCTTTGCTTCCGACAATAATCATGCCGTTAATATTTTCATCCAAAACTATCTTCACTTGCTCAGAGGAGATGTTTCCATTGAAAATAGATTTAGCGATATCAACCAAACGCAGCTGTAATTTTTTAGCTTCTGTATGTTTAATATATACAATTTTTACTATAAAATCATTGTGTGTATCTATCTCTTTTATAACTTTTTTTATTGTCTCTATATTTTTAGGATAATCCGTAATCAATAAAGTATTGCTCTCTTTCATAGTCATTAGCTTTGCAGTTTTTGAAATAAGGTAACGAATCTTCGCTGCTACAATATCTACATTTTCTCCCTGTATCACCATAGCTTGAGTCACCATGAGCGAGCCGTAAACATTTTTGCCTTGAGTGGCTACATGTACATTTTGCTGTGCAGCTTCAGTTGAGCGGACTATCTCATACAAAGAGCCGTCTTGAACAAGCGTATACCCTTTTGATTCCAATACAGCGACCAAGATTCCAACTAACTCATCATCATACACAGGAGTGCTGCTTACAAAATTGACAGTTCCGCTAATATTATTATTTATTAAAATATTTTTATTTGTAATCTTTGACGTCAGCTTGATAAAATCATTTATTTCCAAATCTGAAAAGTTAATATTCACCTGTTCTCTCGCAGACAAAACAAACACTAAACTACTGACCAAAAATACTAATCTAATTAATCTCATATGCTAACTCCAACTCTGTGTTATTTCTAAGTACTATAATTTGTACACTACTTAAATTATCTATCTCTTTATATATATCCAAGGCATCTTTATAGGACTTGAGCCTTACATTGTTTACTTCAACAATTATATCACCCTCTTGCAGTCCAAGCTGAGAGATTTTAGATGTTTTATTAATTTTACTTACTTTAAAACCTTTTATTTCATCGCCATCTTTCACTTCATCTATAGCTATATCTTTCCATATCTGATTTGGATTTTTTGCATAAAATTCTATGTCTATTTTAGATACAGCTTTTCTATCTTCTGCATTAGCCGGTGTATAAACTGGCTTCTGTGATATCGTACTTTTTTTTATATTGTCCATAAACAATACGCTTTCCTTGCCCTCTTTGCTAAAGACTACACTGTCGCTAAAAATAGTCTTTAAAGTATAGCCGGAAAAATCCTCGCCGACAGAAACTATCGATGTTTTTGCAGAAGAAGACCTGAGCGCGACTACTGCAAAGCCTTTTGAACCGCCTCCATACAAACCTTTTAAAATCATGTTTTTGATACTGGTAGCACTGGAAGCAGATTTCTGTTTGGCAGCAGATTTTTCTTTTTCACCGAAACTGCCCTCAAGCATATTTGCAAAATCAACTCTCTGATATTTTGGTTTGTAGCTGCTTGTAGTCTGAAGTTCAACTCCTTCACCAGGCAAAACCCACCACAAAGCCAAGGAGATACTTTTTGCAACTACCAACAGAATTAAAAGTTTTGTAATGACGCTCATTATGTAGGAGTTAGAAAGTTTGATCATATTCATATTCCCCACTTTCAGTTTTTACAAACTCGCGCAATGTAGTTTGATGGCTTTTCAACATTATCTCTGAGGGCACAAGCCTTACATGTACGCTTCTATCTAAAAGATTGGCTTTTACGTATGCTTCACCGAACTCGCCTTTAGAAATTGCGCTTACATGTAAAGGTGAAAAAACAGTGTAAGTAACTTCTGCCGTCTCCACATGCAAAGGAACAAAAGACTCTACAAGACTGGACAAAACAATATCTTTAAAATCTACTGTGTTATAAAAAGCGAAAAGATTGACCTTTATCTCAGATATTGTTGCGCTTTGTATTTTTCCAAATGAAACATTTGCACCCGATATCTCAAGAGACAATCCTCTGTCTAACACCTCTTCACCCGAGATAATTACACCATAGGGTTTGAGCTCTTTTTCCAGAAAATAATAAACACTGCTTTTTGGTGTAAAGAACATGAGAGCCAATATAAAAAATAGAAAGTATAAAAAAAACATTCCCAGTTTATTTACCATTTTATCTCCATGTAGAGGCTTGCATTCGTATTGCTCAGTTTTTTTATCTTCAATGCACCGATATTAAAAGAACCGTTGAGTATTTTACCCATCAAAGAGTTAAGCTCATTTTTATTTATACTTTCTGAACTGATGACAATACCGGAATTACTGGATTTTTTCTCAATCTTTGCTGCACTTAAAGAAGAAAGCTCCAATATTCTTTGCAATGATTTTTTTATCCTCTCTTTGTTGGAATAAACTTCTTTGAGTCCGCTCAGGTCAGTCGAGAGTTTTAAAGTCTCTTTGTAAGAGCTAGAAGCCTCTTTTAGTTCACTTTTAACACTGCCTAATTTGATAGCTAAAAAAAGAAGTATTACCAACAATGTCACACCAATATAAAATGGATTTATACGATTCATAATGTTATTTCCACATGCCAGTTATCTTTTGACATTGATGATTTAAATTTCACTTTATTCAGTTGTAATTTTTCACTTATCTCTTTTTGAGTGGCTTCTGAGAGATCACTAAAATCAGCTTCTAAAATATTATTTTTCAAGCTAAGCAAAGACAGCTTTTCTGAACTTTTCAACTTTGACGATAAAAGTACCGAAATATATTCTCGAATCTTTGTCTGCCTCTCATGTGTAGCTACATAATTTTTGAGCATTGCCTTGTTTTGGAACATTGTTGATTTGAGATTGTTTTTTGTAAAAATATCATCTATTTCATATCTTATACCTGCTATTTTTTGTGTTGTTATCATGTATTGGGCAGATACTAACATAATTAAAACAAGCAATATTGCGCCAATATTATAAATACTTTTTTCATCAACGATATGACCAAATTGCTTCAAGGCTATAGAGTGATTTGAGAGTGTTATTTCCCTTACATTCAAGGTAGAACTCTCTTCAATCCAACAGCAAGGAACCAAAATAAGAATGTCATCCTTCATGTAAACACTTTGAGTCTCACTAATCTTAAGGGCACCATTGATGCTTGTTAATTCACTCTGGGCAAAATAAACATTTGCAATATTTGAAGCCGATATCCCTTTTTTGGAAAGTGTATCTAAGATTTTTTTGTCTTCATAAGCAAATGCAAAAAAATCATTACCGCTTTTATATACACTGTAGCTGTAGTTTCCATGAGGTAAAATATCTTCAAATACTGAGGGCAAAAGTTTTTTGGCATCTCTTTCATACTTGACTGGTAAAGAAAGTTTTTTGACCCAGTAAAGTGATGGAGATAAAATGACATTAACTTTATCGCTTACTTCAAACGACGGTGAGCTAGTGTCTAAAAATATCGTGTTAAACTTATTGTTAAATTTCGTAAACAAAATTAGAGCCCTTTTTCTTATTGATATCGTATTCAAACATAATTTTACCGTTTTGAAAATTTTCTTCTATCTCTATTGTAACATTTATAAATTTCTCAAAAAAACTTGTACTAAAATGGGACATATTTAGCTTCTCATCATCACTCAGACCTAAGTCATTTAGGGAAGTGTAAGCACCTGTTCCCAAAGAAAGTTGTTGGGCTCTAGTTTTATCGCATCCAAGTATTAACTCCCATGTTTGCGGAGTTGCGTAATTTAAGTCAATGAAACTGTTTTTGTCACTGCTAAAATAAAAAAGCTTTTCAAAATCAATATTTTTCAAACTATTGTCATGATAAGTTTTCTCATAAAAACTATTAATCTCATTTAAATGCCTCAGTGATGCAATATAATCCCTGAATAAATATGGTTTTTCATTAAATATTGCGCTATTGTAAGATAAATCTTCTTTTATTCCGCCCATATTATCCAGTAATATACCGACATATTCACTATTTACCATTTGCTTGTTTAGATAAACTTTCAAAGCTTCTACTTTGTTTTTGTCTGCAGTTGTGTTGCTATCCACCAATGCATTCACATTAAACTTTGACCTTGCACTGTTCAGCTCTATGTTTACCCGAATGTCATTACTTTGTAAAGGAATAAATGATGTTTGAGATAAAAAAATGAAAAAATCTTCACTGGAATTTATATCGTTGAGTTGTTGTGAAGTTTTTAAAATCTGCATGACATCTTCCAAAATCACACTTGTTTGAATCATAAAGTTTTCATTTTCAACATGATGTGACGCTTCTTTCACCTGTTTGAGCCCTATCCCTACAGCGACAGTAATCGCCATAACAAAGAGGACTGTTACCAGAAGCGCAATCGCATTTTTGCTGTATCTGTTCATGTCTAACTGATGCTCATTGAAAAAATCGGCAGCAACATAGCTGCTACGATAAAACCTATACTTCCGCCGACAAAAAGCATCAATGCCGGCTCAAGCAAGGTTAAAAGCATACTCACCTTGTCTCTGTTTTCTTCAAAGTAGAGTTCCGAGAGGTTACTCAAAACATTCTCGATTTGAGAAGTCTCTTCCCCCAAAGCTATAGACTGAATAAAAGCATAATCAATGTTTGTCTTAGAATCATTTAAAGCATTTGAGAGTAGTTTACCCTCTACCACTTTTTTTGCAGCACCGCTAAACAACTCTTTTAAGACTAAATTATTTAATATATTTGCACCAAGATTTATGGTTTGGACAAAGGGCACTCCTGAGCGGGTTAAGAGCGATGCTATATAGGAAAATCTTGCCAATTCACTCTTTTGCGCTATTTCCCCAAAAACAGGAGTTTTAAGTATGAGCTTGTGAACACTGTATGCAAAGTTATAACTTTTGTTCATCAACAGCATGAAGATTGCGGTTGAAGCAAAAATAACGGCAAGTATCGTTGTAAAGTTATGATTAAAAAAATCACCCATAGCTATGACTACGATGGTCGGTGTTGGAAGTTTTTGGTGCATGCTCTCAAAAATACCGGTTATCTGAGGTACAACAAAGGCAAGCATGAAAGAGATCATTAAAAGTGAAATGACAATCATAAAAGTCGGATACGCAAATGCAGCTTTTATCTCTTTGGTGATTTTATCCTGCTCTTTTAAAAAGCGGGATAATTCCATGAGCACTTCATCAAGAATCCCTCCGCTTTCACTTACCCTAATGGATTGTTTATAAAAATCCGGCAGAATCACAACTTTCTGAGTATCAAGTGCTGTATAGAAATCTTTTCCCTCATCAAGATGCGTACTTACTGTCGTCAAAAAGAGATTTAATTTTTTATTTTTTTCATAGTGGGTCTGTATGATTTTTAGTGCTGAAACTATAGTTATCCCAGAACGGATGTACATGGCAAGTTCTCTTGAAAGTGAAGACAGTTCTTTCGCCCGTATTTTGTACTTTTTAGTAAAATTAAAATTAGCAAACAAAGATGCCGAATCTTCTGAAATACTCTGATATATAATATTTTTTGCTTTTAATTTACTCTTAGCTTCTGCTAAAGATACCGCTTCAATCTTATCACTGACTTTTTTTCCATAGCTATCAATACCTTTGAACTTAAAAATCATTTCATCACTTCTCTTAGCAAATTTTCTCTAGCTTGGACAGCATCCTGCATGGAAGCATACACCGCTGTCTTACCCAAATACGTTGAAAAGTCATAAAATTTATTTTTAAACTCAACTAAAACCTGATTACCAACACCACTTTTATCCACTTCATAAGAGAAACAAACATTTTCCTCAACATTTTCAGTGTTAAAATAAACCTCTTTCTCGGCTTCTATAAAACCGTAAGAGAGTTCATATCTATACGCTTTTACATTCTTATCCAAAAAATCCTCAATCGTTTTAGTTTTTTCTCCATCCACAAAAATATCACAGCTCGAGCAGTCATCTAGGCATAAAAGCTTAACACTTTTTTTTTGTTTAAATGACTGCAATTTTTCTTTTAAATTTTCCAGCGTAATATTTGAAGATTCTTCCCCTATTTTTTGAAACTGCCCGATTGCGAGAGTATATACAACTCCGATAATCACGATGACAATCAGAAGTTCTATGAGAGAAAAGGCTTTTTTCATAAAGTCAGGCTACTTACACTCGCTCATCTTAATATCAGCGCCCTCGTCTTTTCCACCCTCTTTTTTATCCGCACCAAGAGAGATAAGTTCAATCGAACCTTCATCGTTTACATAAATAAACTTACCGCCCCAAGAATCCTTTGGCATTTTATTATCTTTAAAATAGCCGCTGGTTGAATAGTTTGCATATTTCTCTTCATCAGGATTTTTAACAAGAGCTTCCAAGCCCTCTTCCGTAGACGGATAAACACTGTTGTTAATCTTGAACATGTCCAGTGCACCGTTGTAAATACTCTTCATCTGAACACAGACCAAATTTTTCTTTGCCTCTTCACCTTTTCCTGTAAGACTTGGCATAACCATAGCCGCTAAAAGTCCTAAAATAACTATAACTATCATAAGTTCTATAAGTGAGAATGCTTTTCTTGATTTATTTTGCATGTAAACTAACCTCTGTTGTTTTTAGAAATATATTATAGTAAAAAAACAGTACATATACTATTTAAGCTATAAGAAAAAGGAATGATGTGAAAGTAAATAAAATATATTGAAGTTTTTTATATGAATATTCCCGCGATGCAACACGGGAATATATATGTTGAAGAATTTATTTAAGCAAAGATTTGGATATGCTTCTCGCTGCTTCACGACCGTCAAAAGCTGCTGTAACTACTAAGTCAGCACCTCTAAAACAGTCTCCACCAGCGTATATACCAGAGGTTGTTGTCTCATGAGTTTCTTTATTTATGATAATACCGCCCCAACTGTTTGTTTCTATTCCATTTTCATGTAAAAATGATGGTATGGCAGGATCAAAACCTAAAGACATGATGATAATATCAGCTTTAACTCTAAACTCGCTTCCCTTAACCTCTTCCATTTTTTGACGACCACTTTCATCTTTAGCACCAAGCGTAGTTTTTGCAACCTTAACACCGACTGCCAATCCATTTTCATTTAAAGCTATCTCTTTTGGAGATGCAAAGAAAATAAAATCTACACCCTCTTCCATCGCATTTTTATACTCTTTTTGACTTCCCGGCATATTGTGAGCATCTCTGCGATACAAACAGGTAACACTTCTTGCGCCTTCTCTTTTTGCAGTTCTTAGACAATCCATAGCGGTATCTCCACCACCGATTACAACAACATTCAGGTCTTTAAAATCAAACTTTTTATCATATGAAAGTTTAAAGTTTTTTCTTTGGATTGCTGTTAAATAATCCATAGCAGTATAAACATTACTAGCTGCTTCACCAGCTAAACCTGCTTTTTTACCCTTTGTTGCGCCGACGCCGATAAACATTGCATCATGCTCATTCGCGATATCTTCAAAAGCAATGTCTTTTCCAACTTCACAATTGAGTATAAGTTTTAAACCGGCTTCTTCAAGTAGTTTTACACGTCTTTGTACAATTTTTTTATCTAGTTTAAATCCTGGAATACCATAAGTTAAAAGCCCGCCTGCTCTATCACTTCTTTCATACATCGTAACAGCTATACCTGAACGAAGAAGATATGTAGCTGCAGAAAGACCAGCTGGTCCACTTCCGATAACTGCTACTTTCTTATTTACTGTAATGCCAGGAAACTCAGGTTTATAACCTGCTTTAAATCCAGCTTCTGTAATATGAGTCTCAATAGAGCCGATAGTAATAGCCCCGTGACCGTCATTTAAAGTACAATCACCTTCACAAAGTTTATCATGAGGACAAACTCTACCCATGATTTCAGGAAAAGGTGATGGCTCATTTGAGAGTTTAAAGGCAAATTCTAAATCTTTCTCAGCAATAGATTTCAACCATTGAGGAATATAGTTATGAAGTGGACATTTATTTAAACAAAACGGATCTCCACATTGAATACATCTATCACTTTGAGAAGCTGCTTCATTTTTATCAAATACTTCATAGATTTCATCAAAATCCCTAGTTCTCTCTACTACCAATCTTTTCGTTGCATCTACTCTTTCAATTGTTAAATATTCTCTCATATTAATCTCCAATCTCTATATTTAGTGGTAGTTTTGTTAAGTTTTTAGGGCGGATAAGCCAGAAATTTCTTACTTCTACCCTAAAGTTATCAATCAACTCTTTTGCCTTTATACTATTAGTTTCCACTACATAATCTTTTAGTAATCTTTTGAGTAAATGCCTAGCATCTGCCCCTTCATCGGTATCAATACGAACAGCCTCGACAAGTTCACGATTTACATTTTCAACAAAGCTGTGATCAGCATCATACACAAAACTAACACCACCCGTCATACCTGCACCAAAGTTGATTCCTGTACGCCCAAGGATTACAACTATACCACCCGTCATGTATTCACAAGCGTTATCTCCTGAACCCTCTACTATCGCTAATGCACCCGAGTTACGAACAGCAAATCTCTCACCGACTGAGCCAGAGATATAAAGCTTGCCGCCTGTTGCACCATAAAGACAAGTGTTACCGCCAGCACCAAATTCTTCACCCTCATTTTTAGAAGTAACTATTATTTTACCGCCATGCATACCTTTACCAATATAATCATTTGCGACACCGTGAAGGTAAATAGATACACCAGGAATCAAGAAAGCACCTAAAGCTTGTCCGGCTATACCATTAAGAGTAATTTTAATAGTATCTGCTTTTAAACCTTTATCACCATAAAATTGGGCTATTTCACCACTGATTAATGCACCAAAACTTCTATTGACGTTTGATATTTCTCTACTTATTCGTATGGGTTGCTCAGGGTGTTTGATGGCCGTCATAGCTTCCATTAAAACATCTTTTTCAAATGCATTGTCATCAAAAGGAGGATTAGATTTTTGTTGATGGGTATTTACACCATTTTCTTGATGCAAGATTGAAGAAAAATCAAATTTTTGTGCAAATTCATCGTTTACAACTTTAAGTAAATCAACACGGCCAACCATCTCTTCCATAGTTTTAAAGCCAAGTTCTGCCAAGATTGAGCGGATATCTTCAGCCATGAGAGTGAAATAATTTATTATTTGATCAACATGCCCTTTAAAGAATTCTTGGCGAAGCTTTTCATTTTGAGTCGCAATTCCTACAGAACATTTATTTACATGACAAATACGAAGCATCTTACAACCAACGATAGTTAAAACACCTGTACCAAAAGCATAACTCTCAGCGCCCAAAAGTGCAGCTTTTACAACATCAAGACCTGTTTTTAAACCGCCATCGGTTTGAAGTTCAACAAGACCGCGAAGATTGTTAGCCTTAAGAGCATTGTGTGCTTCACTTAAACCAATCTCCCATGGATTACCGGCGAACTTAATAGATGTTAGAGGAGCAGCACCCGTGCCGCCATCACCGCCGGAGATGATGATTTTATCAGCATAAGCTTTTGCAACGCCCGCTGCAATTGTGCCGACACCGATGGTAGAAACAAGCTTAACAGCTACTCTGGCTTTAGGATTTACCTGCTTCATGTCAAAAATAAGCTGAGCCAAATCTTCGATAGAGTAAATATCATGATGCGGTGGAGGTGAAATCAGTGTAACACCCGGGACTGTATGGCGAAGCTTTCCGATAAGTGCACTCACTTTATGACCAGGTAACTGACCACCCTCACCTGGCTTTGCACCTTGAGCAACTTTTATCTGAATCTCTTCAGCACTTCTAAGATAAGCAGGAGTTACACCAAATCTTCCAGATGCAACTTGTTTGATTTTTGAACGACGTTCAGTACCAAAACGCTCAACATCTTCTCCACCCTCACCAGAATTTGATTGGGCACCCATTCTGTTCATAGCCATTGCAATTGTTTCATGCGCTTCAGGAGAGATAGAACCCAGACTCATTGCAGCAGATGCAAACCTCTTGAAGATTTCCTCTTTAGGCTCAACCTCAGAGATATCTATAGCTTTTCTATCAGACTTAAGCTCAAAGAAATCACGAATAAACTTCAATCCTCTTTTATTTACTAAATCTCTTAGTGTTTCATAATCTTTTTTCTCGCCACTACGCGCTACTGTGTGAATAGCATGAATAACGTCCGGACCGAAATCATGATGCTCTTGTCCACTATAAAATTTATAATATCCACCAATATTTAATGGAAATATTTTATTGAAGCCATCTTCTCTGAATGCATCAGCATGGTACTTTTCAATTCTTTCTTGTATATCATTATAATCAAGTCCGCCAAGAGCAGAATGAGAAGTCTCAAAACAATCTTTAACAACTGTTTTGCTTAAACCTAAAACATCAAACAATCCAGAATTACGGTATGAAGCTATTGTCGCTATACCCATCTTAGACATGATTTTCAAAAGTCCGTTGTTTAAAGAAGTATGCACGGCCTGAAGAGCTTCATGACATGTAAGCTTTATTACTTTTGAGTTCTCCAGCCTGTCTATAACTGTTGCAAAAAGTAAATTTGGATAGATAGCACTTGCACCATATCCGATAAGTACCGCTGCACTATGAGAATCTACAACTTCACCAGTAACCGCAATCATAGAAACAAGATGACGAATTTTAGCTTCCAAAAGTGCAATATTAAGACGGCCTACAATCATGACCATAGGAATAATTTTATTTAAACGACTAAATTCGCTATCGTTTAAAATAACTATTCTGGTTCCATCATTTTTTACAGAATCTATGACTTTGTTCACTAAAGTATCCAGTGCATCTTTAAGATTTCCGCTGTAAGCTGTTGAGAATGTTGTATTATGATAAAAAGCTTGGTAGCGTGGAGAATTTTTATCTCCAAATGATTTTAACACATCAAGTTTTTCGCTTGTTATGATTGGTGATATTGATTTTAAGCGATGTGCATGACTTGGAATTTCATTAAGCATATTATGCACTTCCCCAAATCCTGTATTTAAACTCATAACAACTTTTTCACGAATCGGATCAATTGGCGGATTTGTAACCTGAGCAAATTTCTGTTTAAAAAAATCAGAAAAAGCTCTTTGCTTCTTTGAAAAAGCCGCTAAAGGAGTATCATCACCCATAGAACCAACGGCTTCTTTTGCTTCTATTATCATAGGTTCAATAACTTGTTCTACAATTTCTTGAGTTATATTAAAAAATCTCTGTCTCTCAACAAGATTTTCTTTATTAAATTCACAATGAGAGGTGAACTGTTCTTCAACATGTTCTTGAAGATAAATCATATGTTCGTTCAACCATTTCATATAAGGATTTGAACTTTTTAAATAGTTATTTATATCTTCATTTTTCAGAACTTTCCCAAACTTAAGATCAAGTCCCAACATTTCACCTGACTGAAGACGACCTCTTTCCAAAATATCTTCTTCTTTTATATCTACAACACCGTACTCACTGGCAATAAGCAGATTGTCGTCTTTTGTAATAATATATTTTGAAGGTCTAAGACCATTTCTGTCTAAAACACAACCGATATAACGGCCATCTGTCACAGAAAATGCAGCCGGACCATCCCATGCTTCAAAAACAGTTGAGTGATACTCATAAAATGCACGAAGTTCAGGGTCCATGTGAGGTGCATTCTGCCAAGCTGATGGTATTACGGCGCGGGCAGCTTTAAAGAAATCCATACCATTCACTATAAGAAACTCAAAAAAGTTATCTGCGCTGGCACTGTCAGATGCATTTAGTTGTAAAATAGGAAGAATTCTTTGAATCTCTTCATCTGTAAAAACTTCACTTTTTATAGACTCTGATTTTATCTCAACATTTATACGATTACCTTCAACCGAGTTAATCTCACCATTATGAGCGACAGCGCGAAAAGGCTGTGCAAGTCTCCATTCAGGAAGCGTATTTGTTGAAAATCTTTGGTGAAATAGCGAAAAAGAGATTTTAAAGTTTTCATTTTGAAGGTCTTTATAAAATTCTTTAATATGCGTAGGCATAACAAGCCCTTTATATGAAAGAACTTTTGAACTCATTGAAGCTATATAAAAACTTTTATCATCAATCAACTTATGCTCGCTTTCCTTACGAGAAAGATATAAAAGTGCATCAAATCTGTTTGTAGCCATAATTGAATTTGGAGTTATAAACAATTGAATAATATTTGGTAAAGATTCTAAAGCCTGATCACCAAGAGCGGCAATATCAACCGGCACATCACGGCGGCAAACAACTTTTAAGTCGTTGTTTTCACAAATCTTTTCCACTACGTCCAAATGAGCTCTGTTTTTTGTAAAAACTGATGCTACAGCAAATTGCTTGGGTAATTCAACTCCCATAGCAGATGCTTCCTTGCGAATAAACTCCTCAGGCATAGATAAAAGCAAACCGCTTCCATCACCAGTTTTTCCATCAGCTGCAACTGCACCACGGTGCATCATTCGCTCCAACGCGGTAACTGCATCATCCAAAACTTTATGTGATGCTTTATTTTTAATGTTGGCAACGAGACCAAAACCACAGTTGTCCTTAAACGATCTCAATAAATCATGATGTTCAACCATTTTTCACTCCTAAATTTTAGTAAATTGTGTAAATTTATGATTATTTATCACAAGTTTAATCTCTTTTTAAAGTAACTTAGTCTATTTAGAGATAAAGTTGTTTATTTTACTATTTAAAGGTTTAAAAAAGTATAATACTACAAATAATTTGTTTATAAATTTTAATTTTGTGTATAAAAGAAGCAGGTAGATGCAGGGTTACATCATAAATCTTAATAAAGTTAAAGATGAAGATTTAATAGTTACAATAATATCAAGAGAGAGCTTAGATACTCTTTATAGATTTTATGGTGCTAGACATGGAACTATAAATATAGGGTTTAAAATAGACTATGAAAAGGAAGCATCCGGTAAATCAAATATATTAAGATTAAAAGATGTAATTCATATTGGCTATAAATGGATAAATGATTACAAACTGCTTAGACTTTGGCAAGATTTTTTGACACTCTTTCATAAACACCTAAAAGATGCTGAAGAATTAGATAAATTCTATTTTGACCTCATAGACAATGCATCAAACGAATGGAACAAACAAAATCCTAAAAGAGTAGCGGTAGAAGCTTATGTAAAACTATTAGAACACGAAGGAAGGCTACACAAAGAGCTTAACTGTTTTTTATGTTCTCTACCTATAAAAGCTGATGTTTCACTAATACGAGCCTACTTACCAACCCACAAAGAGTGTACTCATACACTAAGTCTAACACAAGATACACTTTATGAACTTTTTTCAAATAAATCAACTTTATTTATGAATGATAAAGAAGTAGATAGGCTTTGGCGTATTTTACTTGAAGGTTTATAAACATATTTATTTATTCGAAAGAAATATAAAGAATATTTATTCTATAATCTCATTATGAACATTTACCATAAAACTATTTTACTATTTCTTTTTACAGCGTGCGGTGCTGTTGCCGAGACAAATGATGCGAGTATTCAGGAAGATACTTATATAGACAAGGTGCATAGCGCTATCTCGGATAAAGTCGTTGATTATTCTAATCGCATAGATATATGGCTTAATGACATGATTACCAGCTCCGATAAGAACGATATAGTTCAAGAAAACTCCGCAGATACTTTCTTTCGCAGTGATAAGTTTTATGAAGAAACAGATGAGACATTTGTATCTGTAAATCTCAATTCAAACTTTATTTCTGATGGAACCAATAAGTTTAATGGATCCGTAAACGCACGCTTACCGCTAAGCCGCAGTACAAAAGAATTCAACCTGTTTATCAATGATCTTAATCAAGATAATTTTAATGATATTGTAAAGAATAATTCTATAGACGAAAAATCCGGGACACAGATAGGAGTAAACTATTTTGCTCCCGTTTTTTATGAAATTAAACAAAAATATTCCGTCGGTACAAATGGTATCAATCCTTTTGCGATTGCAAGATATACCATAAGCAAAGATTTTTACACTTGGAAGATAGAGCCGGCACAAATTTTCAAATATTCACTTAAAGATTATTTTGAGGAACAAACAAAGATATACTTTGATAAGCAGTTAAGCGAATCCAGGCTCTTCAGGATCAATCTTTACCGTGGCAGCCAAGTCGACAGTTCCGGGATGGATTATGGTCTTGCGTTACAACACTATTGGCTTCTTAAAGACAATGCGGGATTAAGTTTGTCTCAATCATTTTCAGGTAATACGGAATATGAATACAGTACAAATAACCCGCTTCTTCCAGAGGAAACAAAAAAAGACGGAGGAATTACCAACTACACAACATCAGTCAGCTATCGCAGAAGTGTGTGGCGTAAATGGTTTTTTTATGGAGTCACACCTAATGTAAACTTCAAAAAGCAAAACAACTATGAACCGGCTTATGGACTTAACTTTTTCCTTGATCTCTATTTTGGTAACATAAAATAGTTTATTCTTATTTATCAATTTTTAGAGACGATAAATAGATGCTACTCTATTTAAAAGCTTTATTACGCATCCTCTTTATTTTTGGAAATGAATTCCATAAAGAAAACTAAAAATATAGAAAGAATTAAACCGGTGATAAATGCTACAACTACGATGAGTTTCTTTTTTGGTTTTATTGGATAATTCGAAATTGATATCTTACCGATAACTTTGGCATTATCTATATTGTTTTTAGTTTGATTATATATTAACGTTGCGATTTGATCTTTTAGATTTGGGATATCAATAAATGTAATGTTTTCTTTTTGTTGTTCTAAATTTTTTATAGATACTTGGTTTATCTTTTCCTTATTTCGTTCCAAGTTAGGTATGTCTTCACTTAGTATCTTTTCCTTATTTCGTTCCAAGTTAGGTATGTCTTCATTTAGTATCTTATCTTTTTGCAGGTTTAAGTCAGTGAT
>CALCGG010000192.1 GCA_937900945.1 uncultured Sulfurimonas sp.
GTATGAAGATATTTATGATGAAATAACGGAAGACGATTCAGATGATGTAGATGATACAGATGATGTAGTTGATACAATTTTTGAAGAGGATTGTTCTTTTGAAGTTAAAGAATTAATTGTACAGTATCTCAACCACGAAAATTTCCAAGGGATGTCACAAGATACAATAGAGAAAATTAACAAGAGTATCATAAATGCTTTAGAAATTTTAGAGAAGTATAAGACACCTGAATATCAATGCTTAGTGGATAATGGTTTTTGTAATCCAGATAGTGAACGTCCACCTTATGAAGGATATATAGATAAAGAGTGGCATGCTGAGTATCAACAACAGTTTATAGATAAGGCGCAAGAGCTTGGTATCGAAGAGCCCTTAGCTCAAAAGATGATATCGGGCTTAGAAAGTATTATTTAAACGTGGATGAAGATACACTAATACAATTGAAAAAGCTATTTTCTAAAAAATTATGTTAGCATTAGCTTTAAGTATAAGTCGTATGCAACGTGTGTGACTCTATGATTAACAAATCCAAATAAAGGGGATATTATGGCAAAAGGTCAAGATGCAAAAAAAACAGTTAAGAAAACAGCAACAAAAACTTTGAAAGAAAAACGCAATGATAAAAAAACGAAAAAATCTCAAGACTAAAATTCTGAAATAAGCATTTTAGACTCGCTCCTCTAGCTAAAAACTGGGATTTAAAAACTCACTTTTTAGCCTAAAATATTTACTTTAAGTCCAAAGCACAAATTACACTTCTGATAGTGAATCTCCACTGCTTTAAAAAAAGCCATACCTGTAAAAACATAACTCGCAATATGAAATAATGTTTTAGATTTTCACACTCTTGCATGTTTATGTTTTTTTTCATATTTATATGTTAAACTGGCCTTATGTATTCCTAATAAGGAGAGTAAATGAAAACTGCTATGAAAAAATATATTTCGGCTCTTTTATTTTCTGCCCTCATAGTAGCGGGGGTGAGTTATTATCATTACTACAAAGAGGAACAGCATTTCAACAACGAAATCGATACTAAAATTTTACATGCAGCCCAAATAGCTCATTACATTGTTGGAGACCATTTCCACGAGAAGGCTTTAATCTCTCCACCTACTCTAATCCAAGATATGATAACCATCAAAGAGCTTTCTTCATTAGCCAGAGAAGAAAAAATGAACTATATATATTCATTGATTCTTGACAAAGAGGGAGTACTCCACTTTACTTCGAGCAGTGCAAAAGATGAGGAACTTAAAACTGGAATCAATCTAACCCATTTTTATGATCCCTATCCTTCCAATGCAAATATGATTGAGGCACTCAAAACCAATAAAATTGTTTGGGATACAAATGAAGAACCAGATCAATGGGGAAAATTTAGAAGCGTGTTTATTCCCCATACAACGCCATCTGGTGTCCGCTACATTATTGGGGCAGATATGGAGTTGACTAAAATTGAACATCTCTCTGCCCTTGTCGTGTTCAAATCGGTAGTTGCCTCTCTCATTATATTCTTAGGTGCAATTCCGCTACTGCTCATTTATCGTCATACCCAAAAAGAAACACAAAAGATTCTTCGCGAAGAAGTACTCGAAGCAACAAGTAATTTACGCATGCTCAACGAAAAACTTATATTCAGAGTAGAAGAAAAAACTGAGCAATTGCTTGCGCAAACCATGACGGACCCTTTAACCGGTCTTCCGAACCGTCATTCTCTCAAAGCTCAGATAGACAACAATAAAGTTTCAACCTTAGTTATTCTTAATCTCCACAATTTTCAGGAAATCAACGATTTTTTTGGTTCATCCATTGGGGATGACTTGCTCAGGCAGATGGCAAAGTGGCTTCAAACACTGCATCATGCTCACAATGAGAGCATCTATCGGCTTGGAGGAGACGAATTTTTAGTTGCTATCGAAAAAAAACGCTCCAATAAAAATCTGGAAAGATTATGTCGAATATTTATCTATCATCTCTCAAAAAAAGTGTTTCAAGCAAATGGAGAGGAGATTACCCTTGATGTCACTATCGGCATCGATAACTCTTCTGCTATTTCATTGGCACATGCCGATATTGCACTGCATCAGGCAAAACAGAGTGGCAAGCATTTAGGATTTTATCTAGAAAACTATGGAGCTGAAGAGCGCTTTCAAGCCAACATTGCAATGACAAAAATGATCCGTAAAGCACTCAATGACAATAGAATTGTCTGTTATTATCAGCCTATCGTGTCTATTCAGACAGGAGAAATCGAAAAATACGAATGCTTGGTACGGTTAATAGATTCAAACGGGATTGCCATACCCCCGATACATTTTCTAGAAATCGCCAAAAAAACACGCCTCTATCCCCAACTCACTAGAGCGGTTGCTTGGAATGCCTGCAACACATTCAAAAACCGCAACGAAGAATTTTCAATCAATCTCTCCATTAGCGATATTGTCGATCCAACAACAGTCCGATTTATTCATAAAACGATAAAGGAAACCAATACGTCCAAGCGGATAGTATTCGAAATTCTAGAATCGGAAGGAATTGAAGATTTTGAAGCAGTCATCTCCTTTATCAAAAAAATGAAGAGCTTGGGTGCCAAAATTGCGATTGATGATTACGGCACAGGATACTCCAGTATCGAAAACATCCTCAGACTCGATATTGATTACATTAAAATCGACGGTTCGCTCATCAAGCAGATCAATGTCGATCCAAAGAATGCCCTTGTTGTTGAATCAATCACCGAATTCGCTACAAAACTGGGGGCAAAAACAATTGCAGAATTTGTCAGTTCCGAAGAGATTTACATGAAAATCAAATCGCTGGGAGTTAGCTATTCGCAAGGGTACTACACCGGTAAACCGGCTCCCTTGCCGGTATAACCTATGTAAGTTCATGTTACTAAATACTCTTATATTATAGTGACCAATCAATAATAGTGATCTGTCCACTCTCTACATGTATGTCTGTTTGATTAGGAAGAGGTATAGAAGGTATTATATACGTTCCATTAACATCATACTCTGCAAGTACCAGATCATAAGTACCAACTGCTAGAAATGCCAATGTATAGGCACCATTGTCCTGTAACGCTGTACTGGCAGTCGCATTTGGAAAACGTATATCATCCACGACATTAGTTTCATTGATATCCCACGTAGTTGTTCCGTTGTCATATTCATACGCATATATCACATAGGTACTATTAATATCTAAATTGCTTAGCGTTCCGGTAATCTTACCTGCTTCATCTGTCACAACAAGTTTAATTGTCGGCTTCAATTTATAATAGCTTCCTGAATTCACTATTGATTTTCTGACATCAAAATCTGCTGTCATGTTTACTGTGCCATTCACTGGAACATCATAAGTGCCGATTGCTTTATAGCCTGTCTGTGACCCGCTTGGTACATAAAGTGTCTCATTGGTATCGTGATTAAATTCAATAAAACATCCTGTATTACTCTTAGGTCGCTCGCTCTCTTCTGCGGCATCCAACATAAAGCGTATCTGCGTGTACTTCCCTGCAGGCATCTGAAAATCACCCAACGAAATACTTGCACCATTTTGCCAATCCAATAAATTGATTGGATTAACTGAGGTATTAAAATCTTCCATCGTTTTCCAACCGCCTTGGGCAGTATGATACTCAATTCCGGTGATGGTAATATAAACACCTGTCACATTAGCGTCATCAGCCAATGGTGCATCAGTAAGACTCAATGACAGAGTTCCAGTTTCCGTACTACTACTGCTGCTGCCGCCTCCACAATTTACAAAATTGAAAACAACAAATAAACTAATGATTGCTATGAATATTTTATAAAATTTCATACTCAACTCCTTGTTTTTAGTATAGAGAATTATATTTCAAAAATATGAAGAAACTATGAAGAAAACTCATTTTTCCTTTTAAGGCTTTACTTTTTTTTAAAGTAAAAGTAATAAAATCGAATAGTCTTGAATAACTTTGTTTTTTTATACTATAATAATTTATAATTTTTAAAAGAGGAAAAGAAATGCAGATAATCAAGAAATATTTTTCCGCTATAGAAGAGTGTGTTCGTGACTTTAGTATCAATCTCGAAAGTCTACAGTCGAGTCATTCAAATGAGTTTCTCTATACCAATGCAATAACAGAATACAAAAAACTGTTTTTAAATCTTCTTCTGTGTGACTCAGAAGATGAAATTGAGCAGAGTACTAAAGAGCTGGTATATTTTACGATTGAACATGATATTTCCTATCTGTTTCTTTATAGTGAACTTGTCACAGTAGTTCGAAAGCTCCTTGGCAGTCTTGTAGAGAAACATGATTTTGAGAATATAGAAGAAATTAATAACTATTTTACAAAACATGAAAATCAAATTACTACTTTGTATCTGCAAAAATTTTTAAATCAGCTTAAATCTAAAAATGAAGTTCGACTCTCCCATATTGAATCCATGTCTGATAAAAAATTCATGATACATTATGAAAGCCATATCAAATGGATAATAAACCTCATTCTTTACGTTCAAAAGCAAGAGTTTGGAGATGATTATCCCCAACTAAACCCTAGTCTCTGTGCTTTTGGTAAATGGATGAATGGCGCATCTACTTCTTATCTACTCTCTACAGCCCATTTCAAGTCAATAGAACATCTTCATATAAATCTTCATGATTTAGCTGCAAATGTTGTTGATTATTGCAAGCGCAAAGAATTGCGTCCTGCAACTCTTATTCATCTTATGCAAAAAATCGACTACTATTCACTTGAAATCGGAAATGAGATTGCCTTTTTAAATGAGATAGAAGAGAGTGCCAAAGACCCTTTGACTCATTTGCTGACAAGACGCTTATTTAATAAAATAATTCTAAACAAGTTAGATATAGCCAAAGCGACAGGTAGAGAATTTGCTTTAATGATGTGTGATTTGGACCATTTCAAATTAATAAACGATACCTATGGTCATGGAGTGGGAGATGTGGTACTCCAACACTTCTCAAAAATATTGGAAAAATCACTTCGAAAATCAGACTATATCTTTCGCTTCGGCGGTGAAGAGTTTATGATTTTACTGCCTATGACTGACAAAGAGGAGACTCTTTCTCTTGCTCAAAAAATCTGTGATGTAACCGCTTCTCAAGAGGTAACCATTGAGAAGGTAACTATCCGCTATACTGTAAGCATAGGAACACTTGCTATTGTCGTTGGCAATAAAGTAAGCATCACGCAGGATACCATTGACAAATATATTGCCCAAGTCGATGAAAAACTTTATCTTGCTAAAGAGCGAGGTCGAAACCGCGTCGAATAGACGCAGTTAAGAGACTATTCTGTTTCTACCTTCATCTTTCGCTTTATAGAGATTTTTATCGACCATATCTATAAGCGTTTTCAAGTCCATACCCTTTGTCGGTTTTATGGTAGCGATACCTATGCTTATGGTAACAAGGTTGGATACTGTAGAACTTTCATGTTTCATAGCTTCATCTTTTAATTTTTTCATAAAACACTCCGCTTCGATAATTGCACCTTTTTTAGATGTATCCGGAAGTAAGCATACAAACTCTTCACCGCCATACCGTGCTACCATGTCAGCAGGACGCAAAATACACTTATGTAAAACAGAAGCTACTTTTTTAAGGCATTCATCACCTTCTAAATGACCATAATTATCGTTATAAAGTTTAAAATAGTCAATATCTACCATTATCATACTCATTTGAGCTTTTGCACGAACTGCACGACGCCATTCTTGATCAAAATACTCATCAAAATAACGTCGATTATATATTCCTGTCAGTCCATCTAAACTTGCTTGTTCTTTTAGCTTTTTCTCAACTATCGCATGCGCCTCTTTTTCCTGTCTGGCTACAATAATTTGTCCACATGTCTTTGCTAAGGGTTTAAGAAGATCTACAATATCTTCATCATATCCTCCGGGACGATTTGCAAGTCCAATCTCACCGACAATGTTCTGCCCATAAAATACAGGAATACCTAAAAAAGACTCAATAGGTGGATGACCATGTGGCACCCCTCCACTTCTTGAATTATTTTTTGGATCGTTTGTTAAGACAACTTTTTTTTGAGTAACAACAGTTCCAAAAAGGTTATCAAGTTTTGTAAATTCAAATCCAATATTTTTGTACTTGTTATAAAGCTCATTTGTTTCTTTATCCCAGGCAATGTTAGTAAGAGCATAAGTTTTAAGGCATAGTTGTTTGTCAGCATTAAACACAACTTCACCAATCAAGCCAAAAGGTGAATTTGTGAGTTTTAAAAGATTATCAAGAAGCTTGTCATACATCTCAAATGGATCTGTTTGCACAATAAACTGGGTCTGAAATTCATCTATTATTTTCAACTGCAGGGTACGCTTATGTACCAACTCTTCAAGTTTTATCTCTTGTTCTTTGAGCTTTTTATTACTTTGAAGTAAATTGAGTTTTATTTCTCCCGCCATTGCAAGCACTTGAACCTGTTTTACCAGAAAGTTCATAAGGGTTTTTAACTTTTCCTCATCAATAACCGGCACTTCAGCAAGAGCTGCTAAATAATCTTCCTGATCAAATCCAAACTCTTCAGCTTGCTTGATAAAATACTCTTTATCCGGTGCTTCAAAAAAGAACTGTCCTGTAAAAAAATTAGCCAAATGCTGGCCGTTTATGATGATTGGAACAGCCACCTCCACCAAACCATTTTTACAACGATAAACATTATAAGGATTACCGGCATTCAGCCCATTCGCAAGTTCAGTATTGCTTTCAATACAACGCTTTAATGTGTCCGGATTTACACGATGAAAGACTGTACATATACGTTGCCAGTGCGCCGCTACCAAAACATTGCCCTCAAGGTCTATAATAGCTGTTGCGATAGGATCAACTTCTGAAAAACTATTCCATAACTGTTGCAGAATTTCAACATCTACTAAATCTGAAAACTTCGCCATAGTGTAACCTTTATCAAATAATTAATTGTAACATGTATTACTTACTGTTAACTATAAATCATACGATAATCAAAAAAATGAGCGTAAAACTAAACACACTCGCCTTTAAAATATTTTTTAAGTAAAAATGGCGGAACAACTGTTGTGATGATAATCACGAATATCAGCATTGCATAGATATCATTTGGAAGTATTCCGTTTACTCTTCCCATCTCGGCAAAGATAAGACCGACTTCACCTCTTGGTATCATTGATATTCCAATAATTACGTTGTTTCTAAAACATTTTTGAAAAATAAACAAGGCACCTATAAACTTACTTATAAATGCTATTAAAATAAATGACATCCCCATAATCCAAAAAGATAAAGATGAAAAATCAATAACTCTCAAATCCATAGAAAGACCGACCATAACAAAAAATATTGGTGTGAATATCTGAATAATCGGTGTCATACTTTGTTGAACATCTAGATGCAGTTTCTCATTTGTATTTAAAAAAGCACCAAACGGCAAGAAAAACCTTCTTGAGAGTGCAATACCTGCTGCAAAAGAGCCTAAAATAGCCGGTGCACCCACCATATGTGAAAGGTATGCAAAAAGTAAAATAAGTGAGATAATGATTGTAGGAATATACCCCGGGACTAAATCTTTTCCATGAAATTTATGTATCAAGGATGACAAAACTTTAGCCAGAGTAGGAGCTAAGATTAAAAATGCAAGAACCATGCCCGCTACCGATAATGTATGATTGAAATTAGCTTCGTGTGAAATTGAAAAATCGTAAATAAAAACCAATAATATAATACCGATGATGTCATCTATCACAGCCGCACCAATCACAATTTGGGCGATGTTAGTCTTCTCCATATGTATATCTCTTAAAACTCTAAGCGTGATGCCTATGCTCGTAGCGGTAATCGTCCCTCCCACAAACAAAGATATATCAAATGACAACCCAAAAAGATAATAAGCAGTTAAGAATCCAAAGACTAGGGGTAAAACAACACCTAATATCGCCACAATAAATGACTTCGCTCCTGAATCTTTTAAGCGCTGAAAATCAGTCTCCATTCCAACTTCAAACAGAAGTAAGATAATTCCGATCTCTGCTAGAATTTTCAGTATTTCATTAGGTTCAATGATACCTAAAATAGAAGAGCCTAGCAGTATCCCTGCAAAAAGTTCACCAAGAACAGAGGGAATCCCAAATCTGGCAAAAATCTCGCCTAAAAATCTCGCTACTATTAAAATTAAAAAAAGTGATAAAAAAAAGTTATGCGCTTCCATACACAATTATACTATTTTATATATCTATAAAAGTAATAATTGCTATTTTGGTGCTATGTTCTTACTATATACTTTATAACTTTACATTTAAGGTTGAAAAGATGCAAAATATAAAAATATTTAGTTATGGCACATTGCGAAAAAGTAAGTTTACAAGAAATAGAGAACTTAAAAAAGCTTCACTTAGCGGTCCGTATGAGATTATGAGTAGTGATTATCCTTTACTTAGGGAGATGAATAAAGGCAAAAACACTATAGATGGAGTCTTTTTTAAAGTATCACAAACTGAGATAAATGAAATAGATGATTATGAAAGCTTACCTCACCTTTTTAAAAGAGAAGAAAAAAAAATAGTTTTAGAAGATGGCACAAAAGAGACTGCCTGGGTATATCTTTTAAACGAATAGCTTTAACCCCAGATTATGTACACTCAGTTATAATTTCGTTTAACTTATGTATTTAGACTCTAGCCAGTCATGACTACTAAGCTCCTAAGGAATTGACTACATGTCTGAACAAAACGATAAACCAACTAAAAAAATATACTACGATAACAGAAGTGTCGCTAAGCGTACTGAGCAACTTATTCATTTAGTTGAACAACATGATAAAGCTGCTATGCTTGAGCATATAATTAACAAGAATGACAACCTGCAAACTGTGATTATTACAAAAAGTAAACGCAGAGCAGATGAGCTTGGTGCATACCTTAAAAATCAAAATATCAATGCTATAACAATACATGGCAACCATAGAACTGAGCAATATGAAACTGCAGCTGCAGCTTTTAACGCAGGTGAGATAAAAATCCTTATAACTACTGATATGATTTTAGGGTCTCTTAATTTGACCAATATACAACTGCTTATAAGCTATGATCTTCCAATCCAATCGGAAAACTATTTTATCCGTCTTAGTTATCTCAAAGAACTGGGGAAATCTATTGCTCTTGTTAGTCCAGATGAGCAAGGCATACTCGACACTATAGAGTTTGTATTAAAGATTGAGATTCCAGAAGAAGAAGTTGAAAATTTTACACCGACACTTTCACCTAGTGTCAGCAAAACACTCAAATCTATAAAAGACAAGAAAAAGAAACCGCGTCATCGTACACAGAAAGTCAAAAAAAGCGAATAAAAGCCTATTTAACATATCCTATCTATTTTTTCAGTGGCTTATCGATTACGATTTAAAGTTTCCTTTAAGCCCTATGTAATTATACTATGTAACGCATCTTGAAAGTTCTAGTTTCTTATTTTTGCTAAAAATTATCTGAAGGAAATTACATGAAAGTTTCAAAACTTGTTTTATCATTTCTATTGAGTGTATCCCTCTTTACTCAAGTTCTATCGGCACAGATAGCTTCTACTGATTCGATTCTTGGACAGTCTGTTTCGGAATCTTCTAAAGACAAACTTGTTCAGATGATATCTCGTGAAGATGTATCAAAAAGATTTCAAGAGTTGGGTGTGGATTCAAAAATTATTGAAGCGAGAGTTGCTTCTATGACGGATGAAGAAGCTTCAAAAATTGCGTATCACATTGACACATTACCAGCTGGTGCAGATGCAGGCATGTCGATTATCGGTGCTATTGTTTTTGTTTTTATAGTTTTACTGATTACAGATATTGTTGGAGTAACAAAAGTTTTTAGCTTTACAAAACCTATCAACAACTGATAAAGTGAAAACCGACAAGCTTTTCTCTTTATTTTTTACAGTAGCCGCTTTGATTATTTCAAGTGGCTGCGCACCTAAGAATCCTCTGCCTGCAAACAATAACTACTCTTCATATAAGATAGATGTTCCTTTTGTGTCTCCACGTTCTGAACTTTGTGCTTCAACATCGATAGAGATGGTTTCATCCTATTGGAAATCAATAACAGCTTATTCTCCTCTCTTGACACTCGCTGAGCTGGATGAGCGGACATTGATTCCTGCAAAAGGCGGTACGCTGCAGATAGAACTTATTGCCGCGGCAAGAGCTGATGGTCTGCTTGTTTATCCACTTGAGGCGACATTTGATGCACTTTTTTCTGAACTCTCCGAGCACCATCCTGTTATTGTATTGCTAAACAGAAGTTATTCCTGGTATCCGCTTTGGCACTATGCTCCGATTACGGGGTATGATGCGAAGGCGCAAACCATTTTGATGCATTTCGCCGATACGCCAAATGAAGCAGTGCCGATTGGAACATTCGCGGCTTTATGGGAGAGAAGCGGCAATTGGGGAGTTGTACTTTTGCCCCCCGGGCAACTTCCTGCATCTGCGACGCCAGAAAAGTTCTTGCGCTCAGCATATGATCTTGAAAAAACTGGGATGACGAACGAAGCCATCATAGCCTACAAAAGTGCTCTTACTCGCTGGTCAGATGATATCCCTACGCTTTTTGCCTTGGGAAATGCCTATTATAATTCGCATCAGATAAGTAGTGCTGAACGTGTTTATCGAGAGATATTATTGATTGATTTTAAAAATCCGTTTGCGTTGAATAATTTGGCTGATATTTTATGCCGTACCGGCAGATCAGATGAGGCATTAAAATTACTTGAGCAGATTGAGACAGATGACATCCAAATGCAATCCATCATAAAAGCTACACGCGAAGAGATTGACAAAGGCTGTGCTCCTTTTCAATAAACAACCAAGCGGGTAATCCCATCCTTTATAACAAATGATGCGGTTCCGGTTGCTACTTTTGCGGTTTCAAGTTTGAGCGTTCCATAAACACTTATCTGCTCGTAAGCATCTTCCATCATGACACCTTCATCTTTTTTTGTGATTACGTATATAGTTTGGTTTGCGGGTGAAGCCGGTACATGTATGCATGCTGCCTGATTTGGAAAAAAAAGGAACTTATTTACTTTTTCGCCGTCTGTATCTACGGGGACTATGTAGCCGTCAAGTTTTACTTTTTTTCCATCTACCGCTTTATTGTTCCCAGCTTTTTTAAGAGCATCTTGAAGCTCTGCGTAGATAAGAATCTCCTCTTTTGAGCCCTCTTTTACTTTTTTCACTTTATCTTTGTAGAACTGCACAACCTTTTCTTGGTTGAAGTTCGGGTCTATTAAAACGCTCCAGTTATCAAGTTCATAGTTTGGAGTATCAGAACATGCAGCTAAGAAAAGTGCCACAAATAGAGTTGAAAATATTTTTCTCATTACACTTTAACCATGAGTCCATCTTGCAGACTATATCTGTATGATTTTATCGCTGGAATCACACTTGCAAGTACTGCAATAGCCATCATGACAACAAGCATGACAATCTCATAGAAATCCGGTAGATAGCTTACATGTAAGCTAAAGTTTGCATAGAAAACAAAAACACTAAGAAGTATATTTCCAAAGACAATACCGCCTAAAACTATCAAAAATGATTCCATGGCAAAAAGAGAAAAGATAAGCTTTACACTCGCACCCAGACTTCTTAAAATTGCAATTTCTCTTCTTTTTTCATTTAATGTAGAGAACATAGATGAGAGCATGGTAAAAATCGCTCCGACGAAGACCATTCCGGAAATAAACATCAGAACATCTTGAAAACTACTCATAAGTTTATAGAGTTTTGTTAAAGCTTTTGCAGGGATGACTGCTTTTAAATTTTCACCTCTATAGTGATTTATCTTATCCTCAACTTCTAAGATTTGCATAGAATTTTTAAGCCCAAGAAGCATACCGCTTATCTGTTTTGGCTGTATGTTCATGTGAGATAACTCTTCGCTGCTTATTTGCATATCTACAAAATAACCGCTTTGCCACTCCATGTGGATAGCCTCACCTGCTTTGAGTTGCATAAAGACTAAATCGTCATTTGGTGTTGCACTTTTTTTCAAGATACCGCCCACTTTAAAGGCTCTGTTTTTATGTACATGTTGTGAGTTCCCATGAGAGAGGTGCACTTTGTCACCCAGTTTTAAACCTAATTTTTTGGCTACATGTACACCCAGTATCACATCATAGAAATCGTTAAAATTATCGCCCTCTTCAAACTCTAAAAGCTTACCTGAGGAATATTGATAATGTATAAAAAAATCAGCATTTGTCGAGACGACATCGAACCCTTTAAATGAATCTCCAACAGAAATCGGAACACTCCATTCTATTTCATCAAACTTAGATATCTCCTCATAAGAACTGTACTCTACTTCGTTTAAGCCGTCTCCTATATGAAAAATGAGATTTAGCAAAATCTCTATGGAACCGTTTGATGAGCCAACTATCATGTCGGTTTCACTTATAGTGTTTAAAAAATGGGATTTGCCTGTCTTCACAATCCGCTCAATTCCCAAGAGCAAAACTACGCTGATAGCTACAGAAAAAACCGATAGTAAAAAAGCAGTTTTACGATTTAAAATACTTTTATAAGTGAGATTAAAAATCATATTTGGGTCTTGTTAATGTCAGAAAAATCATAAACAGTGTTAAAGTTAGATGAGAGTGATTTGTCATGACTGACAAAAATCAGAGTGGAGTTTTGTGATTCGACCTGCTTAAAAAGCAGTTTCATAAAGCTCTCTTTCGTGTCGCTGTCAAGCGCAGATGTCGGCTCATCAGCTATGATGATTTTGGGTTTGCCTATCAAGGCTCTTGCAACTGCAACCCGCTGTTGCTCGCCTACACTCAGATTCATAGCAGGTGTACTTAAATCAACTGACAACTCCAGAGCATCAAGTAGACTCTCTATCTCCTCTTTCATATTCTTTACATGTGAGGTTTTAACTTCTGAAAATTTACAGGCAAGAGAGATATTCTCTTCAACATTCAGATAAGGCAAAAGGTTAAACTGTTGAAATATAGTCCCATAATTATCTGCGCGAAACCTGTCTTTTACAGAGTTGCTGAGTGAACCAAGTTTCGTTCCCAAAATCTCAATCTCGCCAGTAGTCGGTTCTAAAATTCCGCATAAAAGATTTAAAAATGTGCTCTTCCCACTTCCGCTTTTGCCATGTAAAAAAAGGTGTTCACCCTCTTTTATCTTTAAAGAGTTTATATCTATAATTATCTCTTTGTCATATTTAAACTGGCAAGCGGAAATATTTATCATCTACTTTTGCACATCTTCGCGCTTGTTGAAATACGGAATATATTTGGCGCTTTCAAAAATACCATACGTTAAATCTTTCATCTTTTTAAGAAGTATCGGATGCCCCTCTGCATGGTTCACCAAAGGCTTATCGCTGTATATATCGTAAAGTCCGCTCATGGTTCCATCATATCTTGTTCTGAAATAATATTTCTCTCCCAATAGCCCTATGAGAGGATTTGGGGAATGGGTAATTGTAAAAGCATATCTTTCATCATCAAACTGCGGATCAAACATATCCCGACCTATCGTTGTCGCTGTATATGAAATATTTAGCATGGAAGCAATTGTTGGCATCACATCCGACTCTGAGACAACTTTATCATACACTTTAGGCTCTTTTATAAGCGGTGAGAAAATGATAAAAGGAACTCTCAAAGCACCTATGTCAAGGTTGGAACTGCTTTCCCCTTTTGGTACATGTTGACCTGCATTTCCAGAGATTCCATGGTCTCCATAAAATACAAAAATGGTGTTTTTATAGTAGTCACTCTTTTTAGCTTCCTCCATAAAATGACCGACACTGTAATCCATAAATCTAAAAGAGTTGTACTCTTCTAAAGAGCTGAAACCATATTTTCTGATTTCATCCACGCTGACATCATCTCTTACTTTAAAGTCGTAACTATTGTCAGGAATCGTGTATGGTCTGTGGTTTCCGGATGTTTGAATGACACTGAAGAACGGCTCTTTCATTTGTGATAAAAAGCCATTTGCTTCATGAGCCAAATCTATATCTGAGATTCCCCAGACATCAGTTCTTGGAGCTTCATAATTCTCTTCCTCATACAGATTTAAATTATCTAAAGACTGGTTTAACATGCCTCTAATGTTTCCCCATGAAGCTGAACCGCCTATGAAATAGGACTTCTCACAGGCTATAAAATCATGTGCAATTGAATACTGATTTACTATCAATGGATTACGGCTTGAAGTTCCCGTAAGCTCAACATCAGGCAAACTTGTGAGTGTGCAGTAGATTGAACGGGCTGTCCCTGTTGCCGGCGAGAAGTAGTTTTTGAAATATAACCCGTTATCAGCTAATTCTTTTACATGTGGAGACGGGTTTAATGGATTTCCAGATAAACTGGACTTGTAAGATGCAAATGACTCCATGATAACAATCACTACATTTGGATTTTTACCGATTGGATGTGTTGGAGTAATCTTGCGCTGAAAATTTAAATTTCTAATATCTTTGTTTTTAACACCAAGATAATCTGCAACAATTGGGTAATATTTTCTAACTTTGACTTCATCATAAGAAACACGCCCATTTTTGAAAGTATCTAAAAAATAGTGAATTGGGTTGTAAGTAAGCTGTATAGCAAACGGATGCTTGGAAAATGCCGCATCGCTCCAGCGAAGCGGATATTGTGAGAGTTTTGAGTAGCCCATGACAAACATAACCAAGAAAGAGACAAATCCGATTAAAACACCTTTTAGAACCGACAACTGCACATCTTTTTGCTCAGTGATTTTGTTAAAAAGTCTATTTGTCAAAACTATAAAGCTAAGATTTGCAACCAAAATACCAATCGCTATCCAGATGACAGAATAACTCTCCCAAACCATCTCAGCGGAAATAAGAGGGTCTTGCAAAAATCTCACAGAGGTGAAATCAAGTCTTGTGCTAAGATAAGCATAGTAGCCAAAATCGACTACATAGAACATCGCATAAACAGCAAAGACAATACTTAAATAACCAAGCCAAACATAACGGGACAAGTTGTACCTAAAAGGTGATAACCACTTAATCCACCCCAAAAAGAACAGGGGAGCGACCATGACAACAACCATTCGCAGGTCAAATCTAAATCCAAGCCACATAGATTTAAGTAAATCATGAGTAGTCAATGGAGCTGATGGGTCATTAAAAGCAATGTAAAAAGCAACTCTCATCAGCACAAACAACAGCGTTAAGGATGTTATAAAAACAATTAAAAATCTTAGCAGTTTTGGAAGTTTTAAAAATATGTTCATTCGCTCTCTTTAAAATAAGTTTATAATTTTACCTTTATTTAGTTACACTTACATTAACAAAATTGAAAGAAAAATGACTAAAAAATGAAAAATGATTTAAACTTTAAACTCTCCAGCGAGATGATGGAGAACATTCAAGCATACTCTGAATTACTTAAAAAAGATACAAATAGCATACTCAAAGAAGCGCTGGAACAATACTTTGAAAATGAACTAAAAAAATTACATAGCAAAAATCCAGAGGATGAAAATGCTATGACAAATCTAGACTATGACGAATTTTGGGAAGGGGTGGAGTTATAGGTCTATATAAACTCAAGCTCTGATTTTTTCCCACAAACTCCCTATATACTCATGTACCGCTATTTTTGAAAGTTGAAAATAAGATGCACTTGGGGCTCTTAAATATCCGCTAAACTCATCTTTATGAAAATCTGTCGGTGCCGCAATCGGGTTTAATCCTGCGTTTTTAAATATTTTCATAGCTCTTGGCATGTGTGTTGCTGATGTTACCAGCACAAATGGTCTCTCACCTACCAAATCTTTTGCAAAAAGGGCTTCCTCTTTTGTATCTTTAGGCAATCCAAAGACTACCATGTTATTTTTTTCTACACCGATAGCTGATGCTAAAGCCGCATTCATCTGTGCATTTGATGTATTTGTATCTCCCTCATATCCGGTAAAAATAATGATGGAGTCTTTAATTTTCCTGTGAATTATTACACCTTCTAAAACTCGCTTAGTTCCGCCATCGCTGACATGTGAAGAGATTGGCTGAGTTATATCTGTGTTATGTCCATTTCCTAAAACATGGATGTATTGTACCTCTTCTTTATACTTATATTTTGGATACTGA
This sequence comes from uncultured Sulfurimonas sp., assembly GCA_937900945.1. Lineage (GTDB taxonomy): Bacteria > Campylobacterota > Campylobacteria > Campylobacterales > Sulfurimonadaceae > Sulfurimonas. Next base: position 16,153 of record CALCGG010000192.1, read on the forward strand.
TTTTCTAAGTTTTCAATCAGATAATTTGCGAATGGCGGATATGAAAATAAAAAAAGTAATCCAAATGCTAACAATAAAAATGTTCTGGCTTTAGTGTCTTTTTTTATAAATAGAAAAAATAATCCAATTATAAACAGTGTAAAAACCATCCCAAACGGCTCGACAAAAAAAGTTATCAGCTTCTTTAAAAAAAATCCAAATTCCATTATTTCAATTCCTCATTTATTTTACGCACAACTTTTGCATCCCAAAGAATCTCTTTATGATGTAAATCATCCAACTCTATATAAAATGCAAGATTTTTAACATGTTTTTTCAACTCTCTTGCATTTTCAATGTATGTTGTACTATCGCTCTTACTTGCAAAAATATAGGTGGGAGTATCGATCTCTTTGACAAACTTCGTATTATCAAACTTGTATCTAAAAATTCTAGAAAGGTTTAGCCCATATTTTTCTTTTGCCAAGTTTTGAATACTGTCAAAGGAACCAACCAAAAAAAGTTTACGTACACTCTCTTTACTTGCAACAAAAGAAGCAACACTTGAACCTATAGAAAATCCCAGCAGATAAAAATCGCCATAATTTTTCCTGACTATTTGTGCTATTTTTAAACTATCTTCTAAAATATTTTTCTCATTTAAACGACCACCGCTTCTTCCATAAGAGCGGTAATTAAATGTAATAATCCTGACATGTGGAAATGTGTTTGATAATCTCTTGATAAGCCCAACACTGTCGTGACTTCGTCCGGCAAAGAAGAGAAGTGTTGCACTAAAAGTTGCGGGAGTAAAAACCACCCCTTCTAGTTCAATCCCATCATCCGTTGAGATGCTCAGCATCTCAAACCTCTTATCAAGTTCATCCTCTCGATAATATGTTGGGGAGAATATCATAAAATATTGCCACTGATAAAATGCAATACCTAAAATAATTAAAGTAAAAAGTAAAAATGCCATATAAATCATATGGTTATTATAGTACAATTCGATTCAAATTATAGGAATCACACATGCAGACATTTGGAAAATTTTCAACAAATTTTGATACAGAGTATTTAACTGAACATTACATATATATAAATGAAAAAGATGAAGATAGAGAAGATATAAAAATAACTATCGATGACTTGGAAAACATGCTCAAAAATAGGCGTAAAACTGTTGCTGGAACTATCTTTTTATATAACCCGACCATTAGCCCTGTTGGTTATAACACAGATAAAAAACTCACCGACCAAGGGTTTGAGTTTGATGATGAGTTTCATGAACTAACCTTTAACAATATGATGAACCTTTTTTCCAAGTCCATCAGAGATGGCTACAGAGGCAAACTCATAGAGATAAAATATCTCTTTGGCATAAACAGACCCGACATTGAACCAACACCGATACTTGAAGAATTTGATGCTGATTTAAACAGATATAACTCAAACCAGTTTACCCGTTACGACAAAAACCTAAACTATCACGACTATCTCAACATCAGATTGACCGGTAAGTTTGTATACTTTGCAAGTGGGCACAAGTATGATAGACATCACAAAGAGATTATTAAATACGCCAGAAATATAGCGGCACAAGCCCAAAAACTTGGAAAAGAGATTTCATTTACTTACGATAATAATCAGTATGAGGATGAGTGTGTTGAACACTCCTATTTTCTAGCGCCGCTTGTTGCCGGCAAGATGAGAGACATACGTGCCAACGCATTTAAAAATGCTTTTAGAACGAACCCTCCGACTATCCAAAAAATAGGTTCATAACTACATTTTATGTTACATGTCAATCGGAGAAAACTCCGTTTGGCGATGCTAAGTCCTTAAACTACTGTTTTGCTAAAGCAATACTAAAACAAACTCCACCATCTATATTTTCAGCTGACAACCTGCCGTTCATATGCTGTTCTATAATCATTTTAGACATGTAAAGCCCGATTCCTGTTCCATTTTTTTCATACTTTGTAGAAAAATAGGGTTCGAAGATTTTATTTAAATTTTCTGTTTCAACTTCTCCCCCATTGTTACATATTTTTGTGACTATCTCTCCATTGATATCCTCTATTGTTATGTGTATCGCTCTATCTTTTTCTCTATATTCTACTAAAGCATCTTTTGCATTGTTAAGTATGCTTATAAAAACCTGTGCAAGTTCTCTTGGAAAAATCATAATCTTTTCATCTGTTGCAGACGTTAATTTACACACTATTTCATGACTTTCTAAACTTTTGAGTATAATATTAAAAGCATCATTGACGACAGTAGAGATACTCTTTTCTTCTTTTTGCTTTTCTGATTTAAAGAAATTTCTAAAATCATCTATCGTATGAGATAAATATTGACTCTGGTCCAGAATCCCGTATGCATGCTTTTTAACTTCCGCTTCACTCATCGTCTTAAGTTCTATGTCAAGTAAAAGATTATTCACATCCATACTTATAACAGCTAGCGGTTGTCTCCACTGATGAGCAATCATGCTTATCATCTCTCCCATAGCTGCAAGGCGTGATTGAGCTATAATCATTTCATCTTTTTCTTTTAGTTTATTTTCATACTCTTTTAGATTTGTTATGTCTTGTACTGTACCAAAGGTATAGATAGTATCCCCATTTTCACTGAATTTATGCTCCGCTCTTTCATGTACATATTTAACTCTTTTATTGTCAAATAAAAGTCTATGCACTATATTGTAAGGGGTCTTATTTTTTATTGATAGAAGATATGCTTCATCAACTATCTTTTTATCATCTGGATAAAGAGTTTTAAGGAAAAAACCATACGAAAGCTCTGTGATATTTTTATCTATCTCAAATATATTATATACTTCATCCGACCAGATAAGTTTGTCGCTGAGAACATCGTATGTCCAACTCCCAAGATGTGCGATATGCTGCGCTTTTTCAAGTTCTTCTTTCTGTTCTTGCATTTTCTTTTGATTTTTAACATTTTGTGTAATAACACGAGCGATACCAAACAGCCCGATTATTTTTCCGGAACTATCTTTAATGGGATATTTTCTATTGTCAATCCAACCTTCCTCACCATTCTCATCTTTAAAGGGTTGAACCTCTTCTATTTGTGAAAGTTTTCCCTTATAAATCTCTTTTTCAAGTTTGTAGTAGACTTCAGCATGTTCTTTTGGAAATAATTCATAATCAATTTTACCAACAATTTCATATCCTTTGTTGTACCCCGTAATACGAGCCATACTGTCACTTGATGCTGTTAAAACATGATGCGCATCTTTGAAAAAAATAAAATCGTCTGTATGCTCCATCATAGCTTGAAAATTTATCTTAGTGACATTTTGCTCATCAGTATTTTTACTCAAATCTCTTACATCTATCAGCTTCGCTGTAAATATATCAGCATGTTTCAAATCATGATTTAATACTCTATCGAATTCACCCAGTAAGATAATAATCTGTCCATTTTGTTTTAAAATACGAAAATGTAATTGAAAATTTTTAGGAGAAATGTTTTCAGAATTAAAAATGCAAAACAATTCAATATCATCCGGATGAATCACCGTAGTAAGTTCAATACCAACATTCATCATTTGCTCATCAATATCAATATCAAAGAGATTTTCAAAGTTTTTTTCTTCAACATAAAATAAGAGCAGGCAATCAGTATAATAATGATAAAGTGGTATATGATTTTCTAGAGCTTTTATATTTTTACATTGGAGGATAGACTTTTCTGCGTTTATCATCATAATTACCTTTTAATAATATTCTTTAATAACTTATAAGAAAATCAAATAAATATATAATCTCGTTGATTGTATATTATTCAACCTAAATAAAGAATAAACTTTTAAATGTCAATTTTTACAGCTTCTTTGCCCAACGTGCAAAAAACCTTGCTGGCTGGACTCTTTCATCTATCTTTTTATCATTTAAGACATATTCTTTTAGCATTTTTGCCAAGTATGGAGCCAACACAAAACCATACCCTCCGCTTCCATTTATCATAGTAAGATTTGGGTAATAACTATAATCATCGTAGTTTGGGTTTTTGACTTTAAAGTTGATATCTTTTTGAGCCAGCGTTTCTTTTGAGATAACCAACTTGCCGGCTATAGGCAAGTAATCAAAGGAACCGGATCTAAGACCTGTGTAATCTTTTAGAATCTCAACATTCTCTAACTTCAATGTCCTTAAAGCCTTTTCAAGAAGTTCAGCTCTGCCTTCTTCTAAATCATAAGGCGTTGTTGCAGTTTGTGGATGGTAATGCACATTATGTGTCGCACCGATTGCCAAAGCACCGTCTTTAGAGGGTGAGATAGATACAAACTGATGAATTGAGTTTAAATTTTGCGTTGTAGTTTTCACATCAATTCTATGTCCCCAAACACCTCGAAGTTTAATATATGGCTCCTTTATGACACTTTTATAAGCGCCGGTCGCCAAGACAACATGTTTGGCAGAATATGTCTCGTTGATAATCCACATGCACTCATCGTAAACCAAATCGTCCACTTTTTCATGTATAAATCTAGCAGACTTTGCCATAGCATGACACACGGCTGATGCATCTACAACACCACCGGTCATGTAAATTTTTTCTTTTATTTTAGCTTCTGTATTTAGGGAGTTTAAAAGTTCAGTCGATGGACTTTGCAGTTTAAAATCAGTATTTGATTTATAAACTTTCAAAATCTCAGATGATTCTTCATCCTGTGCAATATGTAATAATGGCGCTTTTATTAAAAGTTGAGGAAAGTTTTTCTCATAAAATTCCATGCTATAAACAAATGCATCATGAAGCAAATCTTTTAAATCCCCGGCTTTTGAAAATTTAGGAGATATAAAAGCACCGGCTGCCCCGCTTCCGCCACCTGCAATGGAGTTTTCATCAAAAATTATCACTTTTTTACCTGCACCGGCAAATTCATAAGCGACACTGCAACCATTAATACCGGCACCAATAACTGCTATATCATACATCTCAATACTCATCTTTTATATTGCAGATGTAAACGCTTACTCATCCACAATTGTTCGAGCCATCGGGTTTGCTTCTAATCGCTCAATTGGAATCTTCTGTCCTGTTTTTTCACAGATTCCATATGTTCCTTTTTGTATGCGGCTTAAAGCAGAATCAATCTCATCGAGTTCATCTTCAAGGTGATGAAGAATCTTTTGATTTTTTGTATTTTCAATCTCAATTTCTGCCATATCTCCATCATCGTCAATTTCATCTTCAGCCGCCAAAACATTCAATTCTGTCTGTAAAGTTTCAATATTTTGTTCTACTTTCTTTTTTTGAGCTTTAAGGCTTTTTTGAAAACTATTTATGTCCAAATCATTTCTCGTTACCATGACAAATCCTTTTCTCTGATATTTTCAGCAAGTGTATCAAAATTAAATGAAGAAACTATGTATAAAACTGTCAATTTTTATGGATTATGTTTTTTCGGATAATCAAAAGATATTAGTTTTACATTTTTAGAGCTAATCTCACTCCATTTTTTACAATCAAATTCAAGTTCAACAATTCCACATGTAGGGATATTTTCATCAAACTCAAGAAAATTCTCAACCAGCATATTCAATCCCGGATTATGTCCAAATATAAAAACCGTTTTAACTTTGTCCTTCAATGAAGTAATTACATGCTTTAATTCACCTCCATCTGCTTCATATATATTTTTATTATAAACGATAGGTTTGGTGAAATTTATCTCCTTTGCAAATATCTGTGCAGTCGTTTTTGCCCTCTTTGCAGGACTTGAGATTATTGCATCTGGAGAGATATTTTTTTCTTTTAGTACTTTAGCCATAAAAGGTGCATCTTTTTTACCTCTTTTGTTTAAAGGTCTGTCATAATCACCTAAACTCGTGTCTTTCCAACTGGATTTTGCATGTCTGATTATATAAAGTTTTTTCATAACATGTATTTGACTATAGATTTGTTAAGAATTTACTTAAACTAAAACTGAAAATGTTAATATTTAATTAATTGTTGTGTCTTCATTTATAATAAAGACCCTTGGAAAATCACCATTGACGGACTTGTAGAAAAATCATTTGATATTGACATGGATAAATTTCTAAGCAAGTTTCAGCTTGAGGAGCGGATATACCGTTTTCGATGTGTTGAAGGATGGTCAATGGTAGTTCCCTGGATTGGGTTTGAACTCTCGCATCTTATAAAATATGCAAAACCTCTCTCAAGTGCAAAATACATACGCTTTGAGACACTTTACGACCCAGAACAGTTTCCTGATCAAAAACGTGGTGCATTTGCAGCTCTTCACTACCCATATATAGAAGGCTTGCGTATGGATGAGGCAATGAATCCATTAACTTTGATGGCTGTCGGACTTTACGGTCATACACTGCCGCCGCAGAATGGTGCACCGCTTCGGCTCATAGTTCCATGGAAATACGGTTTTAAAAGTATTAAATCAATTGTAAAAATCACTTTCAGTGATACTCAGCCACTCAATACATGGCAAGAAACGGCACCGAATGAATATGGTTTCTATGCCAATGTAAACCCAAAAGTCGATCACCCTCGTTGGTCGCAAAAGCGTGAACGATTACTGGGTAAATTTTTCAAACAAGACACGCTATGTTAAAAAAAGCCGTCAATCTGATCAAATATCGTCGTACAATTGGTTTATTCAGTTTTTTTTATGCTTTTTTACACATGCTTAATTTTGTAATCCTAGATATGGAATTGGATTTATCAACAGTCTTGAAAGAAACACTTGAAAAACCATTTATCTATCTGGGAATGAGTACATTTTTGATTTTGTTATTTATGGCAATCACATCACTTAAAATACTTTTTGGAAGGTTTTATAAATACCATAAAGTAATATATATTGCTATTTTACTAGCAACTATACACTTTGTAATGGCACAAAAAGCACTCAGTATTGAACAATTTGGTTATCTTTTTATTATGTCTATAGTCATTATATTTAAATTCTTACAGCGCATAAAGAGATTAAATATTTCATAAATCTGCCTGAGGCTTCCAACTTCTTTATAATCAATCATTTCTTAGCATAACTTGAAGCATTCAATTGCATAATCTCCTTTCTCAGATTTCAAAATAGGGTATACTATCAAAGAAAAATATACCAATTAAATCAAAATTCAGGAGTATTGTTAATGGAAAACAAACGTTTCATAAGAGCAGTATTAGATAAAAATGCCATAATTCAAGAGTTTCAGTGCACCTTGAATAGTGATTGTTATGATTCTAAAGATGTAGTTGGTAAAAATTGGTTTGATATATTTATTGGTCCGAGTGACCATGAAAAGGTCATGAATGTTTTTAAATCTTTATTTGAAAAAGATGAAAAAAAATGGGAAACCTATGCGAATGATATAAAAAATAAGAATGGGGCTCATATTCTTATTGATTTTAAAAATAGCATTGAAATAAGAGATGGTCAAAAATATATTGTTTCAGTGGGAACTGAACACTATTTAAGCTAAAAAAAATCAAAAAACAAAGAAATAAAATGATATATCGATTAAATCTCTATCTTCCTCTTATAATAGCCACTCTTATCATGTCATTATTTGTTGTGCTGTCTATTATCTATATTCAACATGACGCTATTCATAAAAGTAAAGAGCATATTCCTATGTTATTTACAAAATATTTAAACGAAAAGGTTGATAGTGAAGCTGCCATTCTTAGTGAATACATGGATTTTATTCAAAATATGGACGATGTGGCTCAGCAATTTCAGGCGTTTGATAAACAAGAACTCAACAACTCCATAAAAGAAATCTACAATCGTTTAAATAAAAACGTCAATCTGACTCATATGTATTTTATAAAAACTGACGGCAGTGTTTTACTAAGAGTTCATGATTATGAAAAAGATTCAGATATCGTTAAAAGAGAAACTTTTAAAAAAGCCAAGGAGTTACAGTCTCTTTATTATGGCTTGGAATTTGGATTAAAGAAAAATTACACTCTTAGAGTTGTAAAGCCATGGTTTGTGGATGGAAAGCTTATCGGCTACTTGGAACTTGGAAAAGAGATTGATAAAGTTATTGATGATATTTCAAAATATTTGAAAACCTATATTTATTTGGCAGTTAAAAAAGAGATTTATAGTGTCTCTCCAAAATTTGTAAAAGAAAATATAAAACATAAAATAGCAACCAACGATTACTATATAGCATACAACACATTTACAGTTCTAAGTCAGATGGAATCGATTTTAAACAATAATATCAATCTTGAAGATATTGAATTTCAAAATAAAGACTATTTTGTCTCAAAAACCACTCTCTCGGATGTTTCTGGCAAAGATCTTGGTTATTTTATCTTTTTAAGTGATGTGTCATTAGAACATAGCATTATGTTCCATTCAGCAAAATTGTTGGCAATAGTTCTTTTTGTGGTTTCTTCTTTTTTAGTCATAGGAGCTTATATCTTGATTAAAAAGAGAGAAGGAAGCATTAACACCTTGACTTCAAAGCTTCATGAACAAAAAGAGGAGTTATCACACTTTAACATCAAACTTCAAAAACTATTTGATTTACAAAAAAATATTATTATCACAACGGACGGAAAAAAACTGCAAATGGCAAATCAGGCAATGTATGACTTTTTTGGTTTTGATGACATAGAAGATTTCAGAAAACATTACAATTGTATTTGTGATAGATTTGTTAATAATGACGATTTTTTTCACTTAGGAAAAGTGCCAGAGGGTCAAAATTGGATAGAAACTATCAAAGATTTTTCTGGCGATAAACGCATTGTTGCTATGCTTGATAACAACATGGAGTCATATGCTTTTAGTGTCTCTGTAAGTGAAGTTGAAAAGGGTGATTTTATTGTTTCTTTTACTGATATCAGCAATACTATTATAGAACATAAAAAACTTCAACTTAAAGTGACACATGATAAGTTGACAAATGCTTTAAACAGAGAATTTTTTGACAATAATATTAATCTCATCATAGAAGAAGTTAAACCACATAGGCTTGGAGTAATAATCTGTGATATTGACCACTTTAAAAATGTCAATGACACTTATGGACACAATCGTGGCGATATTATTTTAAAAGAGATTGTCACTTCCATCAAAGGATCAATACGCCAAGAGGATTACCTGATTCGTTGGGGCGGTGAGGAATTTATCATGCTGATGAAGGTCGACACCCCTGATGCACTTAAAAAATCGGTCGAGCATGTAAGAAAGCAAATTGAAAAACAACACTTTGAAGAAGTAGGAAATATTACTGCCAGTTTTGGCGCTACATTGTACCAAGATGACGAAGAAATCCTTGAGTGTGTTGCAAGGGCTGATAAAGCACTCTACATGGCAAAAGAAAATGGTAGAAATCAAGTTCAAATAGTGTGAAAAAATTCAATAAATGATGAAAATCCTGCCGATACATGAAGTCTTGGATGATGTAAAGAACGTACTCAAAGCTCATTCCACACTTATACTCCAAGCTCCTCCCGGTGCAGGCAAGAGTACAGTTGTTCCCATCTCTTTACTGGATGAATCTTGGCTTAAAGATAAAATAATCATCATGCTTGAACCACGTCGTGTAGCCGCTCGAATGGTCGCAACCCAGATGTCCAGACTTTTAGGTGAAGAAGTTGGACAGAGTGTCGGTTATCAGGTTAAGATGAATAGCTGCTACACAAATAAAACAAAAATTCTAGTTGTAACTGAAGCTATTTTAGTGAGAAGACTTCAAGCCAACCAAACACTTGATGATGTGGCTATGGTTATCTTTGATGAGTTTCACGAGAGAAGTATTCATACAGATTTATCGCTTGCACTCTCTTTGCAAGTGCAAGAACTTCTTCGTGATGATTTAAAAATTCTCATAATGTCTGCAACACTTAATTCTGAGGAAATATCCAAGCTGCTTGGAGATGTTCCGGTTATTACTTCCAAAGGTAAGAATTATGAAGTTGAAACTACATACTTAGACATTAAGACTAAGCAGCCTGATTTTAAAGCAATAAACAGCGTACTTCTAAACACAACACTCAAAGCTACAAAAGAAAATGATGGAGATATTTTGATTTTTTTAGCCGGAGTCAAAGAGATAAAAAACTTGCAGACTTCACTTGTAAATTCTTCTTTGAGTAAAGATATTCTAGTCCTGCCACTCTACTCTGTCTTAAGTAAAAAAGAGCAGGACATGGCAATTCTAAAATCCCAAAAACGAAAAATTATCCTCAGCACAAATATCGCTCAAACATCGCTAACCATAGAAGGTGTAAAAGTAGTCATAGATTCCGGTTTGGAAAAACTCTCACGCTACAATTATGCAAATGCGATGGATCATTTGGAGTTGGCATTTATCTCTAAAGATTCGGCTGTTCAAAGAGCCGGTCGTGCGGGGAGACTTTCACATGGAAAATGTTACAGAATCTGGCATGAGCATAAAATACTGCAGCAATCAACAAAGCCGGAGATTTTAAGAACGGATTTAAGCTCACTACTTTTAGATTTGGCTTTATGGGGAGTGGATGATTTTGGCGAGTTAAAATGGCTGGATATTCCACATGTAAAGATTTTAGAAGAAACCAAAGAGGTTTTAAAAGAGCTTTCTATGCTTGATGACTCATTTAAAATTACAGATTTCGGAAGAGATGCACTGAGCTTGGGACTTCATCCGAGATTTGCTTACATGATATTAAAAGCAAATGATTTAGGCTTTGCGTATGAGGCTTGTCTTCTAGCTTCACTTTTGAGTGAAAAAGATATTTTTAGTAATTCTCAAAGAGATAGTGATATATATTCAAGATTTACACATCTGTATGAGAAAGATTTTGAGAGTGCCTATATAAATCGACATCGTGCGAAAGAGGCTAGAACTCAGGCAGATTTTTTTTACAATAAACTCAAAAGCATCAAAAAAGTGGCAAAGAAAAACAGTGAAATAGACCAAGAGATGCTGAGCGTTTTACTTTTGTTTGCTTATCCTGACAGACTAGCAAAGCAAAGAATAAAGGATGATAACAAGTACAAACTCAGTAATGGAAAAGGCGCAATTTTACATGGTGAAGATACTCTATTTAACCAAGAGTTTTTGGTTGCGGCAAACTTGCAAGCCAATGACAGAGACTCGTTTATCAATCTGGCTCTAAGTATCTCTTTAGAAAAAATAGAGCAATATTTTTCCTCATTTATAAAAAACGAAGAGTCTATAACTTACAATAAAGAAGCTGGAAAGTTTGACATACGGGAGAGCAGTTATTTTTTGGAGTTGCAGCTTCATTCAAAACCAATCCAAGCTCCGAAAAATCAAAACTTTAAAAAACTGCTTTTGGATTTAGTCAAAAAAGAGGGCTTGGAACTTCTTTCATGGAATAAAAAAGCGATATCTCTGAAAGCCAGAGTTAATTTTTTAAATCACCATACGGAGTTTAAAAACTTTAGTGATGACGCTTTACTGAATACTTTAGATATTTGGCTCGAACCTTACCTAGAAGGTGTAACAACCATAAAAGCTTTAGAGGATTTAAATGTATACAACATGCTTTTGTCTTTTTTGTCATGGGAAGATCAACAGCTACTGGATACTTTGGCACCTCCAAGTGTAAAAGTTCCAAGCGGTTCAAATATTTACATAGATTATGAAGACTATGAAAAACCGTCTATGAAAGTAAAAATACAAGAGGTTTTTGGATTGCATGAAACACCAAAGGTACTAAACAACACTTTGGCTTTACAAATCCATCTTTTGACTCCGGCTATGACTCCCATGCAGATTACTTACGATTTAAAAAGCTTCTGGGAAAACTCATACAGCGAAGTAAGAAAAGAGATAAGAGGCAAATACAAAAGACACTATTGGCCTGAAAATCCGTTTGAAGCAGTTGCCACGAGTAAAACGAAAAAACATATGATGATTGAAATAAAATGTTAGGCTATGTGTACAATAGTTCAAAAGAAAAAAAGTGATATACTTAAGGCAAAATAATTTTTAAGACAGAGGGTACTAAAATGTTACTTCAAGAGATGAAGAGTGTAATTAAATATGTTATTGAACTTGATATCGATTACCTTGAGACCTTTCTAGGGTATGAAGGGGATAAGATTCTAAAAATAACTACTAAAAGTCAAGATACGGCTCATATGATAGGGTCTTACGCAGAAAATTTAGGTTTATATTGCAAAACTGAGTATCAGACAGAGGGCAAGTATGGTCCAGGTTACATTTTATTTATAGGGGTTGAGGATCATTCTGTTTTTAAATTACAAAAAGATAAATAATAATGAGTGAAGAGCAAAAAAACCAGAACAATCCACTCCATGGCGTAAAGTTAAAAGATATTTTAGAAGCTTTAGTTAAAAGATATGGCTTCAAAGAGCTTGGAAAACGGATAGAAATCAGATGTTTTTTGTTTGACCCAACTGTAAACTCCAGCCTAAAATTTCTCAGAAAGACACCTTGGGCAAGAACAAAAGTTGAAGAGCTGTATTTAGAGATGATAAATAAAAAATAAAAATTAGTTCTTGTTTTTTAAAGCCTTTTTTTCATACTGATCCACTATTTTAGTAACAATCAAATCAGATGTGACATTAAGTGAAGTTCTGCACATGTCTAAAATCCTGTCTACCGCGACTATGAGTGCTATGTATTCAACTGGCAAACCAATCTGATTGAGTATCACAACCATCATAACTAAGGATGCGCTTGGAAGTGCAGCCACTCCAACACTTAGAGCGACGACTGTAATAGCAAGTAAAATCTGGTCACCAAAACTGAGTGTTACTCCGGCAAGATTTGCAATGTATAAAACTGCGACACTCAGATACGCAGCAGTTCCGTCCATGGAGACTGTTGCACCAAGAGGCAGCACAAAAGATGCTGTTTTCGTATCAACTCCGCCCATCTCTTCAACAACTCTCATTGAAACTGGAAGAGTGGCCGCTGACGACGCAGTTGAGAATGCCATGATAGGAGCTTCACGAACATCTGAAAGATAACGGTAAGGATTGACTTTTCCAAAATATGACAAGATCGCCGGCAGTGTAATAATGCCATGAAAAAGTATAACGCCTATAACCACTAACATGTATTTCCAAAGTCCCAAAACAACGTCTATCCCCTGCTCTGCTATAACATAAGAGATAAGACTAAACACACCGACCGGTGTCATCAGAATTACCCACTCCGCCATTTTCAGCATGGCATTACTCACTGCCGTAAAGAAGTCAAACATGTGTTTTTGTTCATTTGGTTTTAAATACAGTGAAGCAACACCAAAGAGTATAGCAAACACTATGATTTGCATCATGGAGCCATCACTCAAAGCTGAAAAGATATTTGTAGGGATAAAACTCAGTATCATCGTTGAAAAAGAAAAAGGGGCTATTGCGGCTGCTTGTTCGTAGCTCAGTCCGGAACTGCTGACAAGCTCGCCAATAGCGAAGATATTCATAGCCGCTATGGCTGCAACAACAGCCAAGGCTGTTGTTAAAATATAAAAAGAGATGGTTCTTATACCGATGTTTTTAAGATGTTCCAATGAACCAAGACCTAAAATGGCAGTATAGATACTGGCAAAAACGAGAGGTACGACTAACATCTTTAAAAAGGCTATAAAAGCAGAACCTATTATCTTTTGTTCTAGCGCCAACTCTGGAAATAAAATCCCAAAAGCTGCACCAAGAACAATTCCAAAAATTACTAAAGTATTAGTCGTTGCATATTTTTTTATCTTTTTTATCAAAATATTTTCCTAAGAAATTTTTTTGATTATATCGTTACTTCTTTAATATCTGCAATATTTAAAATACTTTTATAGATTGAGGCTACCAGAGACTTTCTGTTATTTTTAACAGCTTCATTTTCAGCATTTACCATAACATCTTCGAAGAATTTATCCAGTTCAGGCTTTAGACCTAAAAGAGCATCAAGTTCTTCTTCATAAGAATCATATACTTTTTGAGATACTGCAACATATTTAGCATGTAAAACATTTTCTGCATCTTCTTCAAAAAGCTTAGCATCCACGGATAGCTCAGAATTTAAGTCTAAATCTTTTGTGATGTTTGCAACACGCTTAAATGTTGAAGATATCTCACTGAATCCTTCCGAGTCTACTAAAGCACTCAAGGCTTTTATCTTGCTTGAAAGTTTTAAAAGTTCTCTCTCACCTGAGGCTAAAACTGCTTCAACGATAGATGGATTAACCTTAAAAAACTGCTTCACACGTTCTAAAAAGAAACTCTCAAGCTTTTGCATATCTATATTTTCATATTCTGCAGACAACTCTTTTAAAGTCTGGACAATATCAAATTCAAAATTATGCTCTGACGTGATTCTTATGAGACCATTTACAGCACGGCGGAGTGCAAAAGGGTCACGTGAACCTGTCGGGATTTGATTGACACTAAAAAGGGCTAAAAGAGTATCGAGTTTGATACTCATGGCAACTATTGCACTTAGAGGAGTTGACGGCAGGTCACTGTCTTCTCCGTCTGGCAGATACTGTTCTTTTATCGCAGTCGCAACTTCGAGTCTCTCCCCTGCTTCTTTTGCATAGTAATAACCCATAAGCCCTTGAAGTTCTGTAAATTCATACACCATTTCACTCATCAAGTCTGCTTTTGCAAGCGTTATTGCTCTGTCTAAATCCTCTTTATCTGCATCAATTTTATACATGTCAAAAAGAGTGTGTGCTACTTTTCTCTCTCGCTCTATTTTATCCCCGACAGTTCCAAGACCTTTGAAAAAAGCAACTTTTTGAAGTCCTTTTATACTCAAACCATTTTTCAAATCGTTGTCAAAAAAGAAAAGAGCATCTGCTAAACGTGGGCGAAGAACTCTTTCATTTCCTTCTATAACTTTTGAAAAATCATCAGTAAGAGCGTTTGAGACAACAACAAATTTGTTGACAAGCTTGCCACCCTTAAAAACCGGAAAATATCTCTGATGCTCTTTCATAGAAGTGATGATAACCTCAGGAGGAAGTCTTAAAAATGCTTCATCAAATGAGCCCAAAAGTGGAGTCGGATTTTCCGTAATTGCCACAACTTCATCAAGTAAGTCTTCATCTATCTCTATTTTAATCCCGTTTTCTTTTTCAAGTGAAGTAAAACCTGCCAAAATATTTTCACGGCGAAGCTCAGGAAACAGTGTAACCCCACCATTTTTTAAAGTATCAAAATACTCTTTTTCTCCGCTAACTTCAAGTGCATCAAAATTGCTGATACGATGAACAAAGGTCTTCTTAGCAGACTTCACACCGAAGAGTTCAACATCAACCAGCTCATCACCAAGCATGACATTCACCCAGCGAATCGGTCTGATGAAGCTTTCTTCAAGGCTTCCCCAACGCATAGATTTACCAAAATCCAGTGACTTAATCCACAGCTCAATCATCTCGCCAAGAAGTTCAGTTGAGGGTTTTCCTTTAACATTTTTTTTATAATAAAGTACTTCTTTACCATCTTTCTCAGTTTTGCCGATTTCTTCGAGTGAAACTCCGCATTTTTTAGCAAAACCGTTGGCAGCAGGAGTAGCAACACCGTCTTTGTATGCAACTGCAAGGGGAGCACCAAAAAATTCTTCAACGCTGTCATCCTGTACAGTTTTAAACTCTCGGTGCCAAATAACCAAACGACGGGGAGTATAGTAAAATTCAAACTCACCTAAAAGTGAATATTTTTCTAAAACGTCAGCGAATTGTTTCTCAATATTTTTCAACTGTTTCAAAAGTGGAACTGCCGGAAGCTCTTCAACGCCGATTTCTATTAGTAGTGGTTTAAACATTTATAGACTCTTTTTGTATTTAATTAGCGCGATTTTATCAATATTTTGGTTAAAGAGTGCTTTCTTTTTTTTTAAATTCTTCCGTTTATGCTGCCAGCGGAACGTGCCTGTCAATGCAAGCAATATTAATGCTACGGAAGCATAATCATTTATCCATACCCACCATGATGCAAAAAAAGTACCGTCATGTAAAGTAAGCATAAGCGAGTAAAATGTTGCATCCTCAAATACCGGAAGCTTATTCATATCTATGTTACATGTAGCAAAGTATTTAGTTGAATTATTCATTTTCATCACATCACGGAACATGTGTGGTGCTTTTGCTAAAAAATGCCAACTTTTGTCATAAATACGATTCGCCGAGCCCATACCGCTTACATATAAAACATCATCTGCTCTTATCATGCGATAAGCGAAACCTCTGCTTTCCAACTCCCATGTTTTTAAATCTTGGCTCTTATAAACCCCATATCTGTTTCCAATACGGAATGTCTCATCATCATAATCAACAGACCAGACATCATGTTGCAATGAGCTGTATACCGGCGGGAGTATGGCATGCGGAATCGTTACAGATTTCATAAACTTTGCAAGCCCGTCCGAATGATCCAAAAAAATTCCTGTTATAGCTAAAATAGCCAATGGCACAGTCGCTACAATCGCAAACCAGCTGGCATGTAGTTTAATGAGTTTTCGGCTAAGTTTTGGTGTTGATTTTTTATGAATCAGCCACCAAATCAAGTAACCGCTTATGGCTAAGAAAGAGATAATAATTGCCCCGTAGTCATTTATCAAAAGTGATATATCGCCATCAAACAATCCGCGGCCATAATGCAAATCCCGTACAAATCGTGCAAGCGTAATCGATTCCGAAAGTTTTGACGAATCAACCTCAACCACAGTTCTAGTTAAAATCTTGGCATCATTTTTTTGAAGCACTATGAGTTCATGCTTTTCAATAATAGCAACTATACTGTTTTTAGACAGAGAAAGAGCATTGATATATTCACCCTCAAGCGCAAAGAATTGCCAAGATGAATCTATAAGCTTATAGATGCCATCAGAAGTAGCAGCATATATACCGTCTTTATCACTTTTTATAGACATGCACTGAAGATTTGTCATTTTTTTAAAGCTTTTTGAGTTGTCATAACTCTCAAAAATACCTCTTTTTCCACCGACAATACGGTGTGAATTGTCCTTTGAATCTATCCAGTAAGCATCAAAAAGACGATTATCCGCCTCTTTTGTTGTTTGGGGAACATTTTTAAAAGTAGTTGTATAAAGAAAACCCCATTTATCGTGATTAATAAAAAAACCGGTAATACCCAATATGAGTATTACCAGTCCTGCACTTAATCCAGCAAATTTATGAAGTTTATGAAGTTTTACCATAGATATTTAAGTCCTGCATAAAACTGGCGAGGATCACCTGGTGTATAATCATCCCTACCATAAGCATAACTAGCACTTACCGCGTACTTCTCATCAGTTATATTCGTTATTTTAGCAAAGAAACTCAGCTCATTTGAGTAAGCATAATCAGCCTTGAGATTACCTATGCCATAGCCATGATATTTATCTGCACTATGGTCATCATCAATCCAGTATTCACCGACATACTGATACTCACCCATTACTCTTAGACCTTTAACATACGAAGGTGTATAGATAAGACGGGCATTCCCTGTGTGGTTTGGTGCTTGGGAAATTTCATTGTCCTCATAATTATCATCATTTACATAATTATGCATTGAGTATGAGTATGCAAGGCGAGCTGCCAAATCATTGGTAAGTTGAGTTTGTACTGTCGCTTCTATACCTTTGTGAATTGTTGTCGAACCATTTGCATAATAGTATATTTTAGAATTAGGAG
>CALCGG010000193.1 GCA_937900945.1 uncultured Sulfurimonas sp.
ACTCTTGTCAAAGCTATTGCAGAATTTTCCAAAGAGCTAAATATTAAAGTTATTGCTGAATATGTTTCCTCAAAAGAGATATTTGATAAATTGAAATTATTGCCTATCGATGAGTATCAAGGGTATTATTTTTCTATTCCATCAAAAGAGATTTTATAATGTTGCAAAAAAAAGATTTTAGCTTGACTTTATTTTTTATTGCTTTATCTGTAGGGATATTTTTGTTTCTAGGTTATATTGACTCTGAAATGCAATGGAAGAGCATAGGCATTCATTCTGGCATCGAACTCTTTGGGGTTGGGATAGCATTTTTGACAGCATTTCTACTTTATCTCAAAGCAAATATATTTTATGAAAAACGGTATATATTTTTAAGTATGTCGTTTTTGAGCATGGGTCTTGTTGATGGGATTCATTCTTTTTTAGAACCGGGGAATGCTTTTGTCTTTTCACATACGCTTGCTAGTGTGTATGGTGCAGTCTTTGCTGCTATGGTGTGGTTTAAAGACACAACTACCTTTGTATATAGGCATAAAAAAGTACTTTTTCTTGTGCTTATTTTATTTTCGATAGCAACAGGATTTATAAATTTTATCGAACCTTGGCCATCTCATTTAGGGATGTTAATAAAGAGTGATTATAGTATAGATTCTGAGTATGTCTCATTTTCTTTTTTGGCAGTTTTATTGAACTTTGCTGCCGGCATTCTTTTTATTGCAGCATCGCTCTATTTTTTCATCCGATATACGAAGGAGAAGAAAAAAGAAGACCTACTTTTTTTTGTTCTTCTTTATTTTTTCGGGATAGCTGAACTTATCTTCAAAAGCTCTCATCTTTGGCATTTCTCATGGTGGCTGTGGCATTTTTTGAGAGTATTTGCTTATGCCATTGTTTTGTTCTATCTGCTGTACGAATATCATTCAGTTCTGCTCTTGGTGCTGAAAAAAGAAGAGGAGTCGGAGCAAAAAAATAAAGAGATATATCTGAGCGAACAGAAATTCCGAACAATCTTTGAGATGTCACAGATTGGCATTGCTCTTGTTGATTTACAAGGAAAATCTTTTGTGAGTAATGCTGCGCTGCAAAATTTTTTAAGTTGCACAGAGAAGGGACTTGCAGAACTCCCTTTTACACACTTTAGTTATCAAGAAGATATAGAAAAAGAGAAAGAGCTTTTGTCTCAACTTGTAAAAAATGAGATTACGCATTACACTTTAGAGAAGCGGTATGTAGATAAACATGGAAAAATAAAATGGGGAATGCTCAATGTTGCATCCAATAGGAACGTTGATGGGGAACTGCGATATTTTATACACATGGTGGATGATATAACGAAACGAAAAGAAAAAGAAGAGGAGCTTCACTTAGCCAAAGAACAGGCAGAGAGTGCTAACAAAGCAAAATCTCTCTTTCTCTCCAACATGAGCCATGAAATACGAACACCGCTTAACGGCATTATAGGATTGACTCAGTTAACTCTTGATTCAGAGTTGAGTACGCAACAAAGATATTATTTGAACAAAGTTCAAATATCATCCCATTCATTACTTCATATAATCAATGATATTCTTGATTATTCCAAAATCCAAGCAGGTAAACTAAGCCTCATCAAAGAACCTTTTGAAATTCAGCATATGCTGGATACTTTAGCCGGTCTCTTTGGATTTGCTGTAGACAAGAAGGGGATAGAACTGTTTTTTCATATCAAAAAAGATGTTCCGCAATTTCTTATAGGGGATCAGCTCAGACTTACTCAGATACTTATAAATCTTATAGGCAATGCAGTAAAGTTCACAGATAAAGGGGAGATAGTTCTTACTCTGGATGTTCGCAATAAGGATGAGCATACATGTGAACTTCTTTTCAGCGTAAAAGACAGCGGAATTGGGATAAAACCTGAAGATCAGGCAAAACTTTTTAATCATTTTTCACAGGTCGATAACTCCTATAGAAGAAAATACGAGGGGACAGGACTTGGGCTTGCCATCTCAAAAGAGCTGGTGAAACTGATGGGCGGTGAGATCCATATTGAAAGTATTTATGGTGAGGGGAGTACACTTAACTTTAGTGCAAAATTTGAGATTAATGGAATATCAACACCGGACATTACAATACAAAATATCAAAAGAGGAGATAGAGTGCTCGTTGTTGACGATTCTGAGACATCCAGAATCATTCTTTTTGATATACTGAAATCTTTTGAGATGAAAGTTGATTTAAGCGAGGATGGCTTTGATGCGATTGAAAAAGTTAAAAAATCATTGCACAATAAGCAGTTCTATGACTTTATACTGCTTGATTGGAAAATGCCTAAACTCTCAGGCGCTCAAACAGCTAAAAGAATCAATGAAATCTATAAGCAAAATGATATGAAATCAGAGCCAATAGTAGTAATGGTGACGGCTTATTCAAAAGATGAATTACTTGAAGAATTAAGAGACCATGATCTGCATCCAGAGAATATTCTCATGAAACCTGTTACCGCTTCAACTCTTTATGATACCTTGATAGTTGAAAAGCAAAAGAGTACAAATC
>CALCGG010000194.1 GCA_937900945.1 uncultured Sulfurimonas sp.
GTTTAGAAAATGATAACATTTCAGTCACTGTCCAAAACACTGTTGAGCGTTCTTTGTTGATAAATAAAGGTTCACTGGTTCAGATTTTACTCAATATTTTAGCAAATGCGAAAGAGGCACTCCTATCCAAAAAAGTCAACCATGCTATTATCAACATCAGTGCGAATCAAACCAAAGATACACTAACCATCTCCATCTGTGACAATGCAGGCGGAATCGAAGAATCTATTATGAAAAAAATAGGACAGCCTTATTTTACAACCAAAAAAGAGCTCAACGGTACAGGATTAGGACTCTATACATCCAAGACAATCGTAGAAAAACATCTTTTTGGAACGCTTACATGGCACAATGAAGCAAAAGGAGCCTGCTTCGTGATTACTTTCAAAAGTTCAATATCCAATCAATGAACGCGCTTATCTTGAATAGTTTTCTTGTCTTCCAACATTTTAAGATTAGCTTTTTGGATGAGGGATTTTGCATCATTTCCGGCCTCGTAAAATGCCAATCCTGCGTTTATCATTAAACTGATATTTTTTGCCCAGCTATGGCTTTCGATCTTCTCCAGTAATTCTCGGGATAATTTCAAATTTTCATTATGATTGCCGTTGATGGTGACGATAACAAACTCATTTTCACTCCATTTTCCGAAATAGAGTCTTTGACTGACATTACTTTTTATGAGATTTACCAATTCCACTAAAATTGCATCTGCTAGCATTTGTCCATATTTGTCAACAATATACTTATAATTATCTATTCTAAAAAAATGTACTGCCAGATTGCTGCTCTCTTGAACGGAAAATTTCATAAATTCATCCAGTTGAGAAATGAGTACTTGCTTATTGTCAATCCTCAGCATATGTCCGTATTTATTGTCTTTGAGAATTTCAAGTTGCTCTTCATAAGAGCTTATATCTTGAAAAATCCCGATAATATACATATCTCCACATTCAAAATTCTCACATCGAGAAGTTGCAATACGAAGATATTTATGTTTACCTTTTTGATTTTTAATCACTACAATTTCATCGACAGTTTCTTTGTTAAATATTTTATTTTCAAAGATATTCAAAAATTTATTTCTGTCTTCTTCCAAAACCATAGTAGAAAATGTTTTATAATCAAGTTTCGTTTTCAATTCCTGTGGCAAATCAAAAAGTTCTGCCACCTCTTTTTCAAAATTCATAATTTTTGTATTTAGATTATAATCCCAGTAAAACAGATTTGCTATTTTCTCGGCGTCGCGTAAATAAGCGCGGGCTCTGCTGAGGTTAAAGTGCTGCTCAATTTTACTTTTTATTTTATCCAGCATGGAGAAGAGCTGTTTGGAATCAAGCGGTTTGAGTAAAAACCGGTCTACACCCGCATTGATAGCTTCAATAAGCAAGTCT
>CALCGG010000195.1 GCA_937900945.1 uncultured Sulfurimonas sp.
AGACTTGCTTATTGAAGCTATCAATGCGGGTGTAGACCGGTTTTTACTCAAACCGATTGATTCCAAACAACTTTTTTCTGTAATGGATAAAATAAAAAATAAGATTGAGCAGCACTTAAACCTCAATAGAGCCCGCATTTATTTGCGTGATGCTGAGAAAATAGCAAATCTGTTCTATTGGAATTATAATCTAAGAACAAAAACTATGAATTTTGAAAAAGAAGTGGCAGAACTTTTTGATTTGCCCGATGAGCTAAAAACACATCTTGATTATAAAACATTCTCTACTATGGTTTTGCAGGAAGACAGAAATAAATTTTTGAATATCTTTGAAAATAAAATATTTAACAAAGAAACTGTCGATGAAATTGTAGTGATTAAAAATCGAAAAGGTGAGGATAGGTACCTTCGCATTGCAACTTCTCGATGTGAAAATTATGAATGTGGAGACATGTATATTATCGGTATTTTTCAAGATATAAGCTCTTACGAAGAACAGCTCGAAATACTAAAAGACAATAAATACGGACATATGCTGAGGATTGACAACAAGCAGGTGCTCATTTCTCAACTGGATGATTTTATGAAATTTTCTGTTCAGGAAAGCAGCAATATTGCAGCACTTTTTTTTAGAATAGATAACTATAGGTATATTGTTGATAAATATGGACAAATGCTAGCAGATACAATGTTAGTGGAGTTGGTAAATCTCATAAAAAGTAATGTCCGACAAAGACTCTATTTCGGAAAATGGAGTGAAAATGAGTTTGTTATAGTCACTACCAATGGAAATTCGAATAAGGATATTCAGTTATCTAAAGAATTGCTGGACAAAATCGAGAGCCACTCTTGGCCAAAAAATATTGATTTGATTATAAATACAGGGGTGTCATTTTACGAAGCCGGAAATGATGCAAAATCTCTCATCCAAAAAGCCAATCTGAAAATGCTTGAAGAGAAGAAAACTATTCAAGATAAGCGCGTTCATTGATTGGATATTGAACTTTTGAAAGTAATCACGAAGCAGGCTCCTTTTGCTTCATTGTGCCATGTAAGCGTTCCAAAAAGATGTTTTTCTATGATTGTCTTGGATATGTACAGTCCCAATCCTGTGCCGTTGAGGTTTTCTTTTGTTGTAAAATAAGGCTGCCCAATTTTTTTCATAATAGATTCTTCGATTCCTCCTGCATTGTCACAGATGGAGATGGTTAGTGTATCTTTGGTTTGATTTGCTCTGATGTTGATAGTAGCATGGTTGACTTTTTTGGATAGGAGTGCCTCTTTCGCATTTGCTAAAATACTGAGTAAAACCTGTATCAAGGAACTTTTATTTATCAATAAAGAACGCTCAACAGTGTTTTGGACAGTGACTGAAATGTTATCATTTTCTAAAC
>CALCGG010000196.1 GCA_937900945.1 uncultured Sulfurimonas sp.
TAAAACAATAATTTAATCCAAATTTGCTATAATTCCTTCATAAATACTGAAGGAATTATAGATGCAATTCTCCGCTCCGTTAAAATCAAATTCAAAAAAAATCATGCTTCTAGGTTCGGGCGAACTAGGAAAAGAAGTCGTTATCGAAGCTCAAAGACTTGGTCTTGAAGTTATTGCAGTTGACAGATACCAGAACGCTCCGGCTCACCATGTAGCTCACCGCGCTTATGTTGTAAATATGCAAGATAAAGATGCGATTTTAGAAATTATCCGCCGTGAAAAACCTGATTATATCTTACCTGAGATAGAAGCTATCTCAATCGCTGCTTTGTTTGAAGCGGAGAAAGAGGGTTTCAATGTCATTCCAAATGCAGAAGCTGTAAACAAGACCATGAACCGTAAAAATATCCGCCGTTTTGCAGCGGAGGAGTTAGGGCTTAAAACAGGTCCTTATGAGTTTGTTACAACGTTGGATGGCATGAAAGAAGCAATGAACCGACTAGGTTTCCCATGTGTTGTAAAACCTGTCATGAGTTCATCTGGGCATGGGCAAAGTGTTGCAAGAAGCGAAGCAGACGTAGAAAAATCTTGGGAGATGGCTAAAGAAGCAAGAGGTGATGCGAGCGAGCTCATCGTTGAAGCTTTTGTAGACTTTGATTATGAGATAACTATGCTCACTGCTAGAAATGGTAAAGAAACTATTTTTTGTGAGCCTATCGGGCATGAACAAAGAGACGGTGATTATGTTTTTTCATGGCAACCTATGCAGATGAGCGAGCTTGCCAAGAAGCGTTCTCAAGAGATGGCAAAAACAATAACAGACGGTCTTGGCGGTCAAGGTCTTTTTGGTGTTGAGCTTTTCATAAAAGGGGATGAAGTCTATTTTTCTGAAGTTTCGCCTCGTCCGCATGATACAGGAATGGTAACGTTAATCACTCAGTCCCAAAGTGAATTTGCTCTTCACTTGCGCGCAGTTCTTGGTCTTCCTCTTGGTTTTACATTTTATGGCGACGGTGCAAGTGCGGCTTTCAAATCGGAAGTTCATAACTTTGCTCCGATTGTAGATGTAGACGATAGTCTTTTTAGTGACAACAGCTATGTAAGAATTTTTTCCAAACCGGAAGCTCACAAAGGCAGACGTCTGGCAGTTGCCCTTGTTTTTGATAAAGTAGACAAAGCGATAGAAAGAGCAAGAGAACTGATTAAAAAAATAAGCGATGCATAAATGAAAATAGTTCTACTCGATGCTCTGACTTTTGGAGAGACAGATTTAAGCGGTTTTGAGGCTTTGGGCGAAGTTGAGGTTTTTCAAACAACTTCACCGGAACAAGTCCAAGAACGGATAACAAACTGTGATGTTATTGTTACTAACAAAGTTGTTATTACAGACTCCCACATGTCAAAAACCCCAAGTTTAAAGCTTATCTGCGTAGCTGCAACCGGTATGAATAATGTTGATTTGGAAGCAGTAAAGACTCATAATATTCAAGTAAAAAATGTAGCAGGATACTCAACTGATTCAGTAATCCAACACACTTTTTCTATGCTTTTTTACCTCATAGGACATTCAAGATACTACGATGAATATGTAAAAGACGGAACCTATTCCAAGAGTCCTATTTTTACCGATGTATCAAAACCATTTTTTGAAATCAAAGGTAAAAAGTGGGGCATCATCGGTCTTGGTTCTATCGGTCGCGGAGTTGCAAACATTGCAAAAACTTTTGGGGCAGAGATTTTTTACTACTCAACAAGCGGGCGAAATAGAACTGATGATTATCAAAGGGTGAATTTAGATGAGCTGTTGAAGACTTGCGATATTATCTCTATTCATGCACCTCTGAATGAGCTAACCAACAACCTTTTAGACTATGAACAATTGTTAACATGTAAAGACGGGGCAATCGTTTTAAACCTAGGACGGGGCGGTATCATCAATGAAGAAGCCGTTGCAAAGATTGTGGATGAGAAAAACATCTCTTTCGGTCTGGATGTTTTAAGCAAAGAGCCAATGAGAGTAAACCACTCACTTTTACATGTGAAGAACAAAGAGAATCTTTATATAACTCCCCACATCGCATGGACATCAGTTGAGGCAAGAGATAAACTCATAGCTACAACTATAGAGAATATCAAATCACTGAATTAGCCCTTTTCTTCTCCGCTTTTTTAGCAGCTACAATCTTACCTTTTTCCTCTGAAGTTGCATTTGTTGCAGCTTTATCAAACGGCATGAGCACAACAAATGCACTTCTTTTCGCATCAAGTGGGAACATACTTGCAATCATGGTAAATTATTGGCTTGGGTATTGGCTGTATGATAAGACAAAGATGAAATTAAATAAATCAAAAACCGGTATGAAAAGTTTAGAGTTTGGTCACAAATACGGCTACTTTGCACTTTTGCTTTCTTGGCTTCCCGTGATTGGAGACCCGCTAACACTTGTAGCTGGTGTTGTTAGACTACAGTTTGTTTGGTTTGTTTTAATAGCTGGAAGTTTAAGAGTACTTAGGTATTATTTTTTAACACAAATTTTTTAAAAGAGCGAAAAATATGAACAATAATGTTTTAATTATAGGAGCAGGCGGAGCTGGTTTAGTCGCGGCATTAAATGCTCATAACGCAGGTGCAAAAGTTACAATCATAACAAAAGAGTACCCGACAAGAAGTCAGACATGTATGGCTCAAGGTGGAATAAACGCAGTACTTCCCCATGTAACAAATGATAGCGTAGAAGAGCATATAAAAAATACAATCAAATCAGCGCATGGTTTGGCAGAAGAGCAAATGATAAAACATTTATGCGAAAGTGCTCCAAAAGCGATAGAGTGGCTAGATAATATCGGTGTTCCTTTTAGTAGAACGAAGGATGGACATATTGCTCAGAGAAGGCTTGGTGGAGCAAGTGGAAGCCGTGCATGTTATGCTCAGGATTACACGGGCTTGAAAATTTTGCATACACTTTATGACCAAGTCTTAGCATGCGGGATTGATATTTTAAACGAGCGGTATTTGCTCAATATTTTAAAAGAGATGAACTCAGTTGTCGGTGTCAGTGTCCTAAATATTCGTAGCGGGGAAGTTGAAATTTATGAGTCTTCTTCTGTGGTTTTGGCTACCGGCGGTTACTCTAAAATTTACGGTTCTCACACAACAAATTCAAAAAGCTCAACGGGTGATGGTCTTGCAGCCGCCTTGAGGGCAGGAGCAAATCTTTTGCACATGGAATTTGTTCAGTTTCACCCGACTGCACTCAAAAATTCAGCAATTTTAATAAGTGAAAGTGCCAGAGGCGAGGGCGGATATTTGCTAAACTCAAAGGGTGAGCGATTTACAAACGAGTTGGCTCCTCGTGATGAAGTGGCTCGCGCTATTCATGAACAGGTAGAGATGGGTGAAGAGGTATTTTTGGATATTCGCCATTTGGGGGAAGAGTTTATAAATGAAGAGCTTCCACAAGAGAGAAAACTGGCAAAACTGTATGAAAATATAGACCCTGTTTATGAACTGATTCCCGTAAAACCTGTTGCACATTATACTATGGGCGGAGTAGAAGTTGATAAAAATACAAAGACAAATATAGATGGACTTTTTGCGGTTGGTGAGTGTGCAAACCAGAAGGTGCATGGCGCAAACCGTTTGGGTGGAAATTCACTTTTAGAACTTGTGGTTTTTGGTAAAGAAGCAGGTTTGCATGCTGCAGAATTTGCAAAAGATTCGTCTCAATCTTCCTTACATGTAAAGAAGTCCCAAGAGGATGAAGAAAAACTTTTAGAAGCAATCAGAGAGTATAAAAACGAGATAAACTTTTATGAGTTTAGAAAGAGAGTTGCAGAACTATTTTATACTAAAGTCGGCATAGTCAGAAACAAAGCAGATTTACAAAGTGTACATGGTGAGATAAAAGATATAAAAAGTAAAATCCCTCTGATGGGTGTGAGCGACAAATCAAAAGCTTATAACACAAATTTTATTGAGTTTTTAGAGTTTGCAAACATGTTAGATTTATGTGAGTTAGTTGTGGAAGGTGCACTTAAAAGAGAGGTGAGTTGTGGTGCTCACTTCAGAGTTGATTAGGAGTTATTATGAAGATACAGATTAAAAGAGATGATAACATCCATGAGTATGAAGTAGATTTAAAAGATACAACCCTGCTGGCTGTACTCGAAGAGATAAAAACTAAACAAGATTCAAGTTTGACATTTGCGAGTGGATGCAGAAGCGGCGTTTGCGGAAGTTGTGCTATGAGAGTCAACGGTAAAGAAGTGCTGGCTTGTGAACATAAAGTTAGGGGTGAAGATTTGGTTGAGCCTCTTAAAAATGTTCCTGTGATCCGTGACTTGGTTGTGGACATGGACAAGGCTTATGCATTCAATGCAAAGGCAAAAGCATGGCAAAGTTCACTCAGTAAAAATGTGATTTTAATGCCGGAAGATGAGAAAAGAAATGAGGTTCAGAGTGACTGTATCTTATGCGGCTCATGTTACTCAGCCTGCCCGGTCTATGCAGTAAACGGAGAATTTTTAGGACCATTTACACTTACTAGAATGTGGCGTTATGTCACTGATAAACGGGAAGAAAACGGGGCAGAAAAAATAGCAAATATCCAGACAAACGGAGTTTGGGATTGTACCTTGTGTAATGAATGCACACTTGCTTGCCCGCAAGGGATTTCAAGCAAAGCAGATATAGAAAAACTTCGCTCAAAATCAGCTCAGCACGGTTTTATGGATCCAAATTTTGGAAACTTCGGCGGCGGATTTGGTTTTGATGGAAGCCCGAGTTTTTAAAACTAACATATTAATTATGTTATACT
>CALCGG010000197.1 GCA_937900945.1 uncultured Sulfurimonas sp.
GAAACATTCATGAAGTATTCACCTATTTTAAAAGAGTTATCTTTTTTTAAAGTAACTCAGCTTTCGCACATAAAACCCAACTCTTTTTGCGTATAAGTGCTGAGTATGGCGATAATATTGAGTAAATCTTTATTTTCCTTGACAACATTTTGTATTTCAGAGATTTTTGTAAGTATATGAATGAAAAGCTGCATTGATATTGCCAGCGTTTCAAGCTCACATTCTAAATCTCTAAAGAGTTCCCCAAGAGTTTGAGGCTCATGTTTTATTCGATTGATATAACTTACGATATTGTAGGCGAACATTGATAGAGTTATCTTTGCTATTATTGCTTCATAGATACGATTCTCTTCTTTTCCTAAGCCAAATAAATTTCTGAGATCTTTGTAGCCTTGTTCAATATTCCATCTCTTTTTATAAGTCGCCAGAATCTCTTTACCTGCAATGGTAATATCAGTTGATATAAAAATAAGTAAGTCTTTACCTGTGTGGAGAAACACTAATTTTACTTTGCCAAGAGTAGTGTGTTCTACAATTGCATCGAAATATTTGTAAGATATTTTGCCATGCTTACCACTGCTTTTATGACGAGAGTTTTTCATACTCTCATAGATTGCATTCATAGTTTTATATTTGCCTTTGAAATTCCAAATGAGTTTATTATTTGGAAGTCTAGCAATGACAGGCATTCCAAGGTTATTAGCTTGTTTTATAAAGTTTGGTTTAGCATACCAGCTATCAACCAATAGATAATCAGCGTCAACACCGTTATTTAAAGCTCTTTGTAGCATCTCAATAGCTAGTATATTTTTGCCTTTAGTAATTTCACTCTTACGCTTATATGCATTACTTCTGTGATGCAACTTAGTTGTGAACTCTGATATATTCTTACGATAACTGTCATTCATCTTGATAGAAAAATCAAGTTGAAAAGTTGAGTGTGAATCTGCATAGTTTAGAGATACAATATTGAGTGCGTTGATACTTCTATGCTCTTTATTACTCCAAATATATTTACAGCTACCTTCTATAAACTTACCTCTTTTAGCTTCGACCGTATCATCAATAATGAGCAAGCGATGCTCACCGTGTTTATGTAGAGGTTTTATCCTTTGCAAAAGCGCGGTAGCACTTAGTAATAAAAACTTTCGCCAATTGTAACGACTTTCCTTGATAAATCTGTAATATGCATCTTTACCAAATGCACTATCACTCTTTTTTATAAAAGTAGACTGTCTTTTATTCATGACAAGCATATACACAAAGTGTAAGATTATTTGAAATGGTGGATAGCCAACATTTCGTTTAATGAAGTTGCTCTGCTTGAGTATTTTTGTGATTTTAATCTCTATTAGCACTTCAAGAATTGGATTCTTTAATATGCTTCTCATAGCAGTTTCTATATAATTTGCAAGTTCCATAAATTAGCCTTGTATTTTTGATGTTGTGGTAACAAAATTATACTTAAAAGTGCTTATTTATGGGCTTTAATACTCAACTTAAGTCTGTGGATTTAGTGGAATCTATGTGCGAAAGCTGAGTAAAGTAAATTTTCATAAAGAGATTGATGAAGATATAGAAGATTTAATAGAAAAA
>CALCGG010000198.1 GCA_937900945.1 uncultured Sulfurimonas sp.
AAAGCTTTAAATAATACTTCACATGTATAATTATGTTTATGAAATATTATGCATATGAAGATTTTAAACAAGACACAAACAAACTCTTGAAACAGATAAAAGAGTTTCAGCCGGAGATGATAGTGGGCATTGCTAGAGGTGGGCTTACTTTGTCTCATGCATTGGCTGAGGGATTAAACATAAGAGATGTTCAAACGCTAAGAACTGAACTTTATGATGACACGCACAAAAGGGATGAGATAAGCATACATAACAGATGTCTATTCGGTGATATTAAGAGAGTTTTGGTTGTGGATGACATAGCTGACAGCGGTGATACGCTCAAAGCTGTTATGCATGAGTTGAAATCTGAAAACATCGATATAGAGTTTCGGGTCTGCACGCTCTTTTATAAAAAAACCTCAGTTTACGAGCCTCATTATTGGATAAATGAGGCAGATGATTGGATAGATTTTTTTTGGGAAAGAGATTTTAGTATGGTTCAATCTGACTAAAATCTGTTTCGTAAATGTAAGCAGAGATATCTCTTGAAGTACTTATGTCAAATCCTAAGTCAGGCATCACTTCATACTTGTCTATTGCATCATGCATTATGGAAGTCTCTATATTTGGTTTAGCAACCCATGTCGACATGTACGCAACAAAAGCCTCTTTTTGAGGGAATGCTCTTAAATAATTTTCTTTAATCTCTACAATAGAGGGTGCAGATATTGTTCTGCTTGTATGGTGACATGTGACGCAGTTTCCATTAAAGAGTAAAGGTCTCATGTCTACAGCATGCAATGAAGTTATGAAAAATAAAACCGGATAAAGATACCTCAAGTTACTTTCTTTTCTCTTTTATCATCTCATAAGCCTGATTTATTTCTTGAGTTTTTGCAGTAGCTTCTTTCATATAAGACTCATCTTTACCTTGAGATTTTATGATGTCAGGGTGAAATTCTCTTACCAGTTTTCTATATGCTTTTTTGATTGTATCCATATCGTCGCTCTCTTTTACCCCTAAAAGTTTGTAGGCATCAGAAATATTTGCCTTAGGTTTTACATTTTTCATCATCTTTTCAAACTGGTCAAAAATAGAATGGTAAGTATTTGGATCAAACTCTAAAGCCGATGCAATAGTCTGCAGTACTTCTTCTTCACTTTTTGAAACTTCACCATCAATAAAAGCTAGCTGAATTAAAAAGCCCATAAATTGCAGTTGTTTAGATTTGTCTCGCTTGATAGCTTGACCTAGATTGCGTGCTATCTCCTCTAAATCATATGCCTTCTCTTTTTCTTCATTGAATATCTCTTTTAGGATATCTTTAGTTTTTGCAGGCTCTGGAAAAACTGCCGAAATATCGTCAAACATTATCCCGACAAGTTGAGCTTCAAGAGCATCAACCCGTCCATCAGCCTTGGCAACTTTGGCGACAAGTGCCACAAAAAGACCAAGTTCACTGTTTCTTAGAGAGTGCTTTGAAACTGAGAAATTTTTAAGCGCTTCTTTTGAGTACTCTGTATACTTGCCGTAACTTTTAAATATATAATAAAAAACCGCACCTAAAATTGCTAAAATAATAATATTGCTCATAAATTTCCTTTGTTTATTTGCAGAATTATACAGATATGAAGTTAATAATACCAATCCCCAGTAAAGAAGTGACTTTTAAACGAATATATTGTGTTATAGTGCTAGGCGAGAATTCGCAGGAGCTACAGGTAGCTTCAAGAGTTTTCAACGAAGCAATATAATACAATATATTCGCCCTTCGGGTAAAAAATAAGCCATCATCTATCTTCGTTAAATTTTTTTGGATTAGCCAGCTAGTCCTGCAAAGATTTGCCTTGTAGCTAATGGCTTATTTTTTATTTAAAATTCACCTCTTTACTGGGGATAGGTATAAATACAATTCCATTATGAAACGAATTAGAGAATTAAATAAAGGTGTGCAGTACATGCTCGCCGCATCATTAATGTTTGCCTTCATGGGCGCATTTGCTAAACTCTCAAGTCAGCACATGAGCTCGCTTGAAGTTGTGTTTTTCAGAAATATAGCCGGTGTAATTTTAGTAGGGTTTGCAGTACTTAAAAAGCCTATGATTCATGTCGGCGGCAAGCCATGGCTGCTTTTCTTTCGTGGTTTTATGGGGTTTACCGCACTTCTTGCATTTTTTTATAACAT
Organism: uncultured Sulfurimonas sp.; assembly: GCA_937900945.1. GTDB lineage: Bacteria > Campylobacterota > Campylobacteria > Campylobacterales > Sulfurimonadaceae > Sulfurimonas. The sequence goes on from CALCGG010000198.1 coordinate 2,169, forward strand.
AGCACATATCTCACTGGGTGATGCCATGACTTACTCAAAAACGGCACCTATTTTTACTGCAATGTTTGCTTGGTTATTTTTAAGTGAAAAACTCTCTTTAAAAGGGTGGGGAGCTATATTCTTAGGTTTTATAGGGATAATCTTTATCACACAGCCTAGTGGAATAGGCTTCAGCAAATACGATATTTTAGGGATATTCAGCGGTATCGGTGCGGCTCTTGCATACACTTCGATAAGAGAACTTAAAAATTTTTATGATACTCGGGCAATTGTACTTTCATTTATGGGAGTTGGCACAGTTGGACCGATTGTGTTATTTTTAATCTCGCCCTATGTTCACATGCCTTCTCTTGATTTTATGTTAGGGGAATTTGTCATGCCTCAGGGTGTTGTATGGTTTTATGTCCTTGGCATGGGAGTTTTTGCAACTTTCTCACAGGTTTTCATGACAAAGGCTTACATGGAAACCAAAGCTGGAATCGTCGGCGCTGTAAGTTACACAAATATACTCTTTGCAATTCTGGTCGGCGTTATGCTGGGTGATTCTCTTCCAAACATTACGACCGCATTTGGAATTGTGCTTATTGTTGTAGCAGGGCTTATGGTTGCAAGGGCTAAGTAGATGTTAAATCCAATATGATATAATCTCTTTCTTATTTTATACCCCATTTAGGCTTTAGCCACAGGGGTATCGGCATTTAGTGCCAGAAAGGAAAATGTATGAAGCTTTTAGCCGGACCTTGTGTAATTGAGAGTGAAGAAAATATTTTTAAAATCGCAAAAGCTTTAGAAGTTTATCATAGAGATGACTCGATAGATTTTTATTTTAAATCTAGTTTTGACAAAGCAAACAGAACATCACTGGAGAGTTTTCGCGGTTTGGGAATGGAAGAGGGACTCAGAATCCTTCAAAAAGTCAAAGATGATTTTGGATATAAAATTGTAACGGATGTTCATGAATCAGCTCAGGTTAAAAGTGTGGCAGAAGTTGTAGATATGCTTCAAATCCCAGCTTTTTTATGTCGTCAGACTGATTTGCTTGTTGCATGTGCGCAGACAGATAAAGAGGTAAATATCAAAAAAGGGCAGTTCATCAACCCGCCTGACATGCAGTACTCTGTTATGAAGGTTTTAAAAACTCGCGGATGTGATGTGGTGAGTTATGAAAATTCTCAAAAGCATGGAGTTTTTTTGACTGAAAGAGGTTCATCTTTCGGCTATGGAAACATTGTTGTAGATATGCGTTCCCTTGTCATCATGAAGCAATTTGCACCGGTTATCTTTGATGCGACACACTCGGTTCAGATGCCGGGTGCGCTTGGCGGAAAAACTGGAGGGGATAGTTCAATGGTTCCATACTTGGCATCTGCTGCCGCTGCTGTTGGAGTGGATGGTTTCTTTTTTGAAACACATTTCGACCCAAGCTGTGCTCTTAGCGATGGTCCAAACATGCTAAATCTGGAACAACTCCAAAGTGTTGTAACAAGAATTAAAAAAATTCAATCAATATAAAATTAAGGAAGAGATATGAAGTTAATCGAAGGTAAATTAAAAGTAACAAATGGCAAGAAAATCGCTATTGTAAGTACAAGATGGAATCACTTTATTGTTGATAGATTGGTTGAGGGTGCAAAAGATGCATTCGCTCGTCATGGTGGAAAAGATGAGGATTTGACTCATGTTTTAATTCCGGGTGCATTTGAGCTTCCGATGATTATTGATAAGCTGCTTGCTAGCGGAAAATATGATGCTATCTGTGCGCTTGGCGCTGTAATCCGCGGGGCAACTCCACATTTTGATTATGTCTCCGCTGAGGCAACAAAAGGGATAGCAATGATGAGTTTAAAATACCAAAAACCTGTTTCATTCGGTCTTTTAACAACTGACAGTATTGAGCAGTCGATTGAGAGGGCCGGTACAAAAGCCGGAAACAAAGGTTTTGAAGCCATGACTGTTATAATCGAGATGCTAGACCTTTACGAGGAACTTGTGTAATGGCAACTAGACATCATGCAAGAATGGCTGTTGTAAGCCTTCTTTACGCTTTTGACTTGGGAAACGGAAATATTGCTGAGCATACGGATGAGATTTTAGAAGAGAAGAAGATTCGTAACAAACAAAGAGACTTTGCACTCGCCCTATATGAAGGTGTTATGCAAAATCTTGAACCTGTTGATAAAGCGATAATCGCACATCTAAAAGAGTGGGATTTCGAGAGATTGGGAAGCATTGAGAGAGCCACTCTTAGGCTTGCATGTTACGAGATTTTATTTGGTGAACTTGATTCGGCTGTTGTTATAAATGAGGCAGTTGAAATTACAAAAGCTTTTGGAACTGAACAATCTCCAAAATTTATTAATGGTGTGCTAGACGCAATTTCTAGAGATAAGCAAGCGTAAATTATGAAACGATTGACAAAAGAGGAAGCTCTTGAACTGATAAAAAATGCAGACCTAAAAGAGTTGGGACGCATGGCAAGTGCCAGAAAAAAAGAGTTGCATCCTGAAGGGATTACAACTTTTGTAGTTGATAGAAATATTAACTATACAAATATTTGCTGGGTAGATTGCAAGTTTTGCGCATTTTACAGACATGAAAAAGATGCAGATGCTTATGTACTTACTTTTGATGAGATAGATGCCAAAATAGATGAACTTTTAGAAATTGGCGGAACTCAGATACTTTTTCAAGGCGGAGTTCATCCTAAACTCAAAATAGAGTGGTATGAAGATTTAGTTGGGCATATCCATACTAAATATCCGAAAATTACCATTCATGGTTTTTCCTCTATTGAAATCGATTTTATTGCCAAGGTTTCGCGTATAAGTGTTGAGGAAGTTTTACAACGCTTAAAAGTAAAAGGTTTGGCTTCTATCCCTGGAGCTGGAGCTGAGATACTGAGTGATGAAGTTCGTGACATAATAGCACCTAAAAAAATCGACTCTGAAGTTTGGGTTGATATCCACAGAAAAGCTCATAAATTGGACATAAAATCAACGGCGACTATGATGTATGGGACTGTTGAGAGAGATGAAGACATTATAGAGCATTTTGACATGATACGAAATCTTCAGGATGAAACCGGTGGATTTCGTGCTTTTATCATGTGGAGTTTTCAAGGAACAAATACAGAACTTTTAAGACTTATCCCTGACATGGAAAAACCATCATCCAACCGTTACCTGAGACTTCTAGCAGTTGCAAGGCTTTATCTTGATAATGTCCCAAATATCCAAAGTTCATGGGTGACTCAGGGACCTTACATCGGTCAAATGGCTCTGCGATTTGGAGCAAATGATTTAGGTTCAACCATGATGGAAGAAAACGTTGTAAGCAGTGCCGGAGCCGCATACTCTATGGCGAAAGAGGAAATGGTGCAACTCATCAGAGATATCGGCGAAATACCTGCAGTCAGAAATACTGCTTACGAAACACTAGAGCGATTCGCATGATTAAGATAGCAATTACATTACTGATTTTAGGAAAAATACTTATGGCAGCAACTATAGAATATATACAAACAAACGGTATAAATGTACCGGTGATTTTTGAGCATGACAGCAGGTTGCCGATAGCAACAATGCAGTTTACTTTTACAAACAGCGGAAGCATTACCGACACAGCAAAAGCAGGTTTAGCAAAGTTGAGTGCTAAGATCATGGGTGAAGGTACGAAGGCTCTTGGCAGTAATGCTTTTGCAGAGGCATTAGAATCTAAGGCTATCCATATTTCTGCTTCAACTGGAACAGAGACTTTTGTCATTGAAATGAGCTGTTTAAAAGAGGAGTTTGACGAGGGGCTTAAATATTTTCAAGCACTCTTAGACGACCCAAATATCGCAGAGGAAACTCTTAGCAAAGCAAAAACAACAACTATCGGCTCTTTGAGTGCTAAAGAAAATGACTTTGACTACGTTGCATCCAATGAGCTGAAATCTGTTCTATTTGACGGTACTGTTTTAGGTTCACCTGCCGCCGGTACGATACAAAGTGTGAAAAGTATAGAACTCTCAGATGTAGAAAATTTTGTAAAAAACAACCTTGTAAGTTCCAAGCTTATTGTACTTATCGGTGGAGATGTAGAGATAGAAAGTGCAAAAGCCAAGATAAAAAAAATTATTGACAGTATGCCAAAAGGGGATGCGAGTAAAGTAGAAAATTATGAAGTTACAAAAACTCCAAAAGAGAGTATCTTAAAAAAAGAGACTGAGCAAGCTTACGTGTATTTTGGTTCACCTTATCACATGAGTGATGATTCAAAAGATAATTACAAGGCTAGAGTTGCTACATATATTTTGGGAACGGGCGGATTTGGCTCTCGTCTTATGGAAGAGATAAGAGTAAAAAGAGGCTTGGCCTATTCAACTTATGCCAATGTTAACATTACTAAATCCAGCAGCTATTTTAATGGTTATTTACAGACAAAACTAGAGTCACTTGAAGAGGCTCAAAAAACAGTAAATGAAGTAATAGCGAAGTTTGTAAAAAATGGTGTTACTAAAGATGAGTTGGAAGACACAAAAAAGTTTATGTTAGGGAGTGAACCTTTGAGAGTGGAGACTATGAGTCAAAGATTGAATCGTACTTTTATGGAGTTTTACAAAGGTCAAGAGCTCGGATATTCGGCTAAAGAGCTAGCTATGATTAAAGAATTAAAGCTAAAAGATTTGAACGAATTTATAAAAAGTCATACTGAAATAAATGAACTCAGTTATGCAATCGTAACAAAATAAAGGCAGTAAAGCCGTAAAAAAATATTGCTTATTGTCATATTTTTAATGAGAGTAGTAATTTTCTAATATAATTGTTGCATTATAAAAAAGGAAGTTACAGCTTATCATGAAACTCACAAAAGATGAAGAGGCAAAGTTTGCTAAACTTGGTATAAAAACCTGGTGTGAACTTGCTCTTATGATTCCTCATTCATATGAAGATTTTCGCCTTCATGATAAGCTTCAAATCCATATGCCACAGCTCATAGATGCAACCGTAGAGTCAGTTCATCGCTCCCCAAATTCCATCCAGATAACTTTTTATGCTCATAACTTTGGACATCATATAACCGGTGTTATATTCCGCCCGAAACCTTACATGTTGCATCAGTTTAAAGTCGGAGATAGAGATTATTACTACGGCTTGATAGAGTGCAAAACTGGTCAATGCAGTATGAGTATGCCTAGAAAAGTCACTGAAGTTGGTGCGATAACTCCAAAATATAAATCAGCTTTGAGAAATGATGCGATGGTTCGCTTTGTACAAAAGAGTTTGAACAGTGAAAATCTAAAGTCTGAGGGCTTGAGCGACAACATAATAGAAGAGATTTTAAAATTTCATTTTCCAACAGAAAAGATTCTTGATATTCGTAACATGCCAGAAAAATCACTGTATGCATTAAAGCATGTGGAACTTTTTACTTACATGAAGCTTCTTGCGGGCAAAAGAAGGTACTTTGAGGCATTGACAAGCAAAAGTGGAGATTATACTGCATGGGCGTCAACTCTTCCGTTTAAGCTGACTCACGAGCAGATAAACGCTATAGAAGATATAAAGTCGGATTTGAGCAAAGATGTGGCAGCTAAAAGAATGGTAGTAGGTGATGTGGGAAGTGGAAAAACTATGGTTATTCTGGCTTCTGCAGTTATGATGCTTCCTCATCGCTCTATACTCATGGCACCGACAACGATTCTTGCAAATCAACTTTTTGAAGAGGCACAAAAGTATATGCCAAATTTCAAGAGTGTGCTAGTCACAAATAAAACAAAAAACATTGATTTAGAAGAGTTTGATTTTATCATAGGAACACATGCTCTTTTGTACAGAGAACTTCCAGAAGCCGCACTAGTTATGGTGGATGAACAGCACCGTTTTGGAACACAGCAGAGGAATTTATTAGAAAAGCTGGTAAGCAGCGGAGATAAGAAGCCCCATTATTTACAGTTCTCAGCTACTCCGATTCCAAGAACGCAAGCCATGATAGAAACAGCGCACATAGATGTTAGTTTGATAACTTCTACCCCATTTGAAAAAGATATAACCAGCAAGGTTATCCATAAATCTGATTTTTCTGATTTGCTCCTACATGTAAAGGAAGAGATAGCTAAAAACAACCAAGTTCTTTTGGTTTATCCTTTAGTGGAGCAAAGCGAATTTTTAGAGTACCAAAGCATAGATGAAGCGCGTGGATATTGGGAAAAGAACTTTAAAAATGTTTATGTAACCCATGGAAAAGACAAAGAAAAAGAGGCAGTTCTTTTGGAATTTAGAGAAAAAGGCTCTTTGCTGATAGCAACAACCGTAGTAGAAGTCGGGATATCATTGCCAAGACTAACGACTGTTGTGATTGTTGGCGCTGAGCGACTTGGGTTGTCGACTCTGCATCAGCTGAGGGGCAGAGTAAGCAGAACAGGATTAAAAGGGTATTGTTACCTGTATACAAATCAAAAAACATCTGACAGGCTGGAAAGATTTGTAGATACAAAAAGTGGTTTTGATATAGCAAATTTAGATTTAAAGTTTAGAAAAAGCGGAGATTTACTTAAAGGCTCGAACCAAAGCGGGAGTCAGTTTAAATGGGTTGATTTGGCTGAGGACGCGGAGATAGTAAAAAGTGTAAAAAGAGATTTGAAGATAGTTTAGCTTCTACATGCTGAATGCATGTAGAATGAACTATTAATAAAGTCCGAATTTACCGTCATTTCTTTTGTAAAGAACACGAGTTTTACCTTCGTTATCTAGGAAAATTTCAAACAGTTTATTATTTTCTTTTAAGTCTTGAAGAACATCTTCAACTTCTTGTGGTTTATATAGTTCCAACTCAACCGGTACAATTTCGTCTTCCATAGCTTCAGCAGTTTCTTTTATATTTACTGTTCCAGATTTGACTTCGTTCATACCAACTTTTTGATGACTTGTGTCTTTATCATGCATACGGCGCATAGCTTTTTGCGCTCTTGCAGTAGCCAAATCAATAGCAGCATATAAATCACCGTCGTTTTGTTTGATAATTATAGAGTTTTTGTGAGCAAGGTTTATAACAAACTCAACTTCAGAATGTTCTTTACCTTTTTTAGTTTGAGCGGAAGCAACAACATTTACAGATATGATATCCATGTGGTATTTACTAAGTGTTTCAATCGATGTGTTCATGTGAGCTTTTATAGCGTCAGTTAGTTCTAGTTTTCTTCCCGAAAGAGAAATATTCATAAAAAATCCTTTTAATACGTTTGTTA
>CALCGG010000199.1 GCA_937900945.1 uncultured Sulfurimonas sp.
CTTTAACTCAATATTAAGAGGTGAAAATAATGAATTCAGTTTACTTAAACTCATTTGAAGAGTTTTTAAAGTACCAAGACTCAAAAGAAAAAATGTATTTACTACTAGTGTCAGAAAATTGTGATTTCAATCATGAAACAATAAAAAATTTAAATATTAATTGTTATGGTGCTATTTTTCCAGAAATTATATTTGAGAAACAACACTATAAAGATGGTCTTATCGCTATAGATATAGTAATAGAACCTATATTAGTAAATAACATGGAAAATAAGATAGAAGACGAAAAAAAATTTAGCTCTATAAAATCAATGCTACTTTTTGTAGATGGTCTTAGTCCATATATCGATCCATTTTTAGTTTCTCTTTTTGAATCAACAAATGAAGAGTGTAAGATATTTGGTGGTGGTGCAGGAAAATTGACACTGCAGCAAGAAAGGGTGATATTTACACCTGAATATATTACGCAGAATTCTGCACTTATAATTCCTCTTTCTCAAGACTTAGATGTTGGAGTTAGTCATGGATGGGAGTATTTAGATGGCCCGCATGTTGCTACTTCTAGTAGTAAAAATGTACTTGAACAGATTGATTATGAATATGCCTTTGATGTTTATAAAAATATAGTTGAAAAAGACAGTGGACTCAAGTTTAGTGAAGATAATTTCTTTGAATTGGCAAAATCATATCCATTGGGCATAGTCAGTTATAGCGGAGAAATTATTGTAAGAGATCCAATTGCTAGTGACGGTAAAAGCTTAGTGTTAGTAGGTGTTATGCCACAAAATTCTGTTATACAAGTGTTAAAAGGTGAAAAGTCTAAACTTATTGAAGCTGCAAAGTTTGCTGCAATAAATGCTATGGATACTAAAAAAGAAAAAGAGTTAGTCATAATGATTGATTGTATATCTCGAGTTCTTTTTTTAGAAGATAGCTTTGTTAAAGAGATAGATTCTGTAAGTAACATAATTGGTGACTTGCCTCTTGTTGGTGCTTTGACTTTAGGAGAAATTGCGAATAAGTCAGATACATATATAGATTTTTATAATAAAACTTGTGTAGTCGGTACACTTTGAAATATAAGGAAGATATTATGTTACTAAATCAGCTTACCTTATCTTATGAATGTTTAAGTGCAATTGGTAATACATTAGAACTCAATAGTATGATACTTGAAGTTTTAACGAGTTTTTCAAGAAAGACTGGTGCAATAACTGCAAAGTATTATAAAAACAAGATACAAGAAGAACCTTTTTTACATATTGGTAAGAAGTTAGACTTTACACTTGGTGTCAAGATAGATGAAGAGAAGAAATTTTTAATAGTTAAAGAGAATGATTTAGAGATAATTATATTACCCCTAAAGTATGGATATATGGTGTTTTTTTATAAGAGCCATCCAAATATTAATAAGTTAGCTTCAATGCTCGGAAACTTTCAATCAAAAATAAACTTATCCATCAGTGCATGCCTTGGCGTAGAGGAACTCGAAGAGAGAGTAGAGTCATCAATAAAGCAAATACGAGAAAAAGAAAAAATGATTTTAGCACAATCAAAACAAGCAATAATGGGGGAAATGGTTGAGATGATTGCACATCAGTGGAGACAGCCCTTGACTGCTATTGGAATGACTTCTGGTAATATAACTATGGATTTAGCATTAGATGAGCTTAATACCGAAACCTTACAAGATGATTTAAATAATATAAATACTCAAGTAAATTACCTTTCTGCAACAATTGATGATTTTAGAAACTTTCTTCAAGAGAGTAAAGAAAAAGAAATAATATCAAGTAAAAAAATTATAACGTCTATAAAAGGCTTAGTATTTAAGCAATTACAAAACCAACAGATAGATTTAAAGACCGAAGAATGCAAGGACATACAAGTTAATATCTATAAAAATGAGCTCATCCAAGTTCTACTAAATATACTTTCTAATTCAAAAGATGTTCTAACAAACTTAAAATCTTCACAGGTAATTAAAACTATTAAATTAAGCTGCGATAGAGTTGATGATTTTTTAAATATATGCATAGTAGATAATGGTGGTGGAATACCCGATGAAATTATGCCAAGAATATTTGAACCATATTATTCAACAAAAAAAGAGAAGAATGGAACAGGACTAGGTCTTTATATGTCCAAGATTATTGTTCAAAACCACTTAAAAGGGAAACTTTTTGCTAAAAATACAGTGGATGGAGTAGCTTTTACAATACAGATACCTATAGGGGAGAATAACGATGAATCCTGAAGTAATTAAAAAAATTAGAATAATTGGTAAATCAATAAAAATTTTATATGTTGAAGATGATTCCAGAATAGCTTCTCAGGTAGAAAAACTTCTTTTAAAGTTATTTGAGAATATTACATATGTAGATAATGGGATAAAAGGTTTAGCTGCATATAAGCAAAACAATTATGATGTTGTAATTACAGATATTTTAATGCCAGAAATGGATGGCATAATGATGACAACAAAAATCAAAAAAATCAATCCAGACCAAGTTATTATTGTGACTTCTGCTTACAATGATAGTGAAAAGTTAATAAAGCTTATAGATTTAGGTGTGGATAGATTTGTGATGAAGCCTATAGATGTACCTAAATTCTTAGGTATTATTTCTAAAGAAGTAGTCAATATTTACAACACAAAAAGAAAAATACTTTTAGAAGAAAAACAAAAGCAAAAGAATCTTGAAAAAGAATTGATTATTGAGAGTCTATTCGCTCCTATTGTAATATTTCAAAGAGGTATTGTTGATTATGCCAATGAGTTATTTGTAAAAACATTTAATCAAAAAAATGATGTTCATATAATGCTAGGTAGCTTATTTGTCGATGAATTACTTCATGGAATGAATAATAATGAAATATTGAAACACTTAAGTCAAAATCAAACTAATACATATAGTTTACTTATTGATAATAGTGAGAAAGTTGAATATATCGTTAAAGTAACACAAATAAAAGATTCATCTAAATTGATGTGTTGCTTTCTTAATCTTGATCAAATGAATGTTGTAGAATCAATTAGTAAGCCATATAGCGATGATTTACAAATCGATTTTACTACAGGTTTGTTATTAAGAAACGGGTTTAGAAAAAAAATAAATAGTTATAAAGCTAATGAAATTGAATATAATGCTATTTGTTTTGGATTAAAACATATGAATGAATATATTAAAACATTTGGTGTATCATCTCTACAGAGAATTTATATTAAATTTTCAGAGTACTTAGTAGACAATTTTAGTAATTTACTTGAGGATGAAGTTGCAGAATTATTTTCTTTTGATACAAATAAATTTGTAATATTAGTATATAGAGATTTTTCAAAAGAAGTGGAAGAGTCTTTCAAGGATTTCCTAAATAATTATTCTTATAAAAATGAGAATCGTACTCGTAAGCAAAATATGAGTGTTGATTTTTTAACATGTAGTATAGATAAGGATGAATCACTTGATGAAGTCATATCTAAAGTTGATAATTATCTATATATGTTGAAAAGTTGATAGTAACTACATAATATCTTTTTGTAAAGACACTTTTGGAAAAGAGAGGGTAAAGATAACCCCATCATCAGTATTACTTACTTTTATAGTTCCAGAACTATGATCTTCAATAATGCTTTTTGACATATAAAGACCAAGTCCTGTCCCATTTTTTTTATTTTTTGTTGTGAAGTATGGGTCGAAAATATTTTTTTGTATTTCAAGTGGAATACCACCTGCATTATCCTCGATAGAACATTCAACACTAGTATCGTACTCTTTTATTGTTAGTTCTATTTTTGCATTTTTTATATGCTTTTCTTCAAAAGCATCTTGTGCATTCTTTAAAAAATTTATAAAAACTTGTATAAGTTCATTTTTATACAAATCAATCTTAGTTAAATCTTCATAATTCTTGATTACTTCGATATTATGACTGATAAGATTTTTTTCTATTATATTTAAAGCACCTTCTACACAATCGTGTAAGAAAATAGTATCTTTTTCTTTATTGGGAACAAAAAACTGTCTAAAATCGTCAATGGTTTGGGATAGATACTTTGTTTGATCGCTTATATCTTTGAGTGACGATTGAAGCTTCTGTGTATCAAGCGTTTCAAACATCACATCCAAAGAAATATTATCAGCAATCATACCAATGACAGTGAGAGGTTGTCGCCATTGGTGAGCGATCATACTTATCATTTCCCCCATAGCTGCTTGTCGTGTTTGTTGTAAAAGCATATCTTCTTTTTCACGTCGTAGTTGTATCTCTTCTTGAAGTTGTTTTTCAAGTTCTGAGTTAGTGTTACTTAATTTTGCTTGCTTTGAAATTTCATGATCGAGTTTTTGAGACAGAGATTCGCTTAATCCAAACAACTGTTCTTCAAGTTTTTTTCTTTGTGTAATATCTGTATGAAAACCCGACATTTTATAAGCTTCATTATTTTCATTAAAGAGGGCTTTTCCACGAGCTAAAATCCATTTATAAGAACCGTCTTTACAGCGTAATCGATGCTCGTTTACATAAAATTCGGATTTTCCACTTAAGTGTATTTGTACATCTTTTTCTACTTGTTCCTTATCATCTGGGTGAATACGGCTAAGCCACTCGGAGAAGTCATTCTTGAGTTCATCATCCTTATATCCAAGCATCTCTTTCCATCTTGGCGAAAAATAAATATCGTTATTTTCTAGATTCCAGTTCCACAGACCATCTTGTGTTACATCTATTGACAAGCCTTTTTGTAGATCTTTTTCTTGTACGATCTCATTCCACTCTCTAAGATTGGAGTGTACTAGAGCATAAAGTTCGTCAGTCTTAAATGGCTTTCGTACATAGTAAACTCGATTTTCAAGTTCATCGATGAGTTCTTTTACTGTATAATCTGAGTATGCAGTTACGATGACGATTGTCATATGAGGATCAATTTTTCGTGCTTCTTTTGCTATATCTAAACCATGTAATTCCGGGAGTCTCATATCTAAAATAGAAAGAGGCACTCTTTTACCATCAGCGTAATGACTTTTTAAAGCAGCTAAATAGGCTTTACCATGTGTAAAGGTATGTAAATCATTTTCATCATCATCTTCTGTTTCATCAAGTGCCTGTAAAAAATCCAAGGTAAGCTTTTTCTCTTTGGAAAATATACTTTCATAAAGTTCCAATACAATTGGTTCGTCGTCAACTGCGAATATTGTTAAATTCTTATTCATGAGTATCTCCTATTTCTATATGCAAAGTCGCTCCTTTTAAGTATCCATCACTTCTTAAACTTAATTTTCCATTATGGCTGTTGAGAAAATTATTAAAAGAGTGTAATCCTAAGCCGTGACCATTCACCTTAGTTGTAAACCCAGACTTCAATAATTTAGGACGGTCTTGCTCTTTAATACCAAGGCCATTATCGCTTATGTCAATGATTACCCGGTTACCCAAAGTAAATGCTCGTATAAAGGTTTCTCCCTTCTCTTGAGTAGAATTAGCTAGGATGGATTCTAAAGCATTTTTAAGCGCATTACTTAATCCTTCTTGAAATTGAAACTTAACACTGTTAATGATTAAGTTTCTCTCAGAATCTAAGTTTAAGTATACGCCTTTTTTATTAAAAGTTATGCGATATTGGGCTACTAATTCTTCAAGCATACTTGTTACATCAAATTTTTGAGTATAGTTTTGCTTCATATCGGTGTTGGCATTAAAAAGATCTTGTTGATGATTGATTGAAATTGTTGCTTGATTATTAATATTTTTAATATCATTTGCAATATCTTGAATTTCTTCTGTAACATCCTCAGTCAAGGCTTTACCAAATAAGCTTAAAAAAGTTCCAATTTCTTCTTTTTGCTGTGTGTTCGCATCACTTTTTTCTACCATTGTATTCGCTTTTTTAATTCCTAGACCCGATTTTTCAAGTGCTTTTTTAACGTCGAGTAAAGAGAGGATTTTACCCTCTATCATAGTAAGTGTATTCCCAATATTATGTAAATAACTACTTGCACTTTCAAATAAACCAGCTTTATAAGCTATCTCAGCATCTTTTTCTCTCATTTTTTCTCGTAACTGAGATTCAACATATTCTTTGGTTCTTACATCTAATTCTAAACTTACTTTGTTGAAATTTTGAGTAAGACGATCAACCTCTTCAATACCGACTTTCATTCCTAATTGAGTGTTTGCTTTACGCCCAAAATCTGAAGTTAGCAAAGATAATTTTTCAATTGGTGAAGCGATTTTATTTGCTATTTTTAATGATTTTCTTAGTAAATATGAAAAGAATAAAATATAAAATACAACCATTAAAGCAATGATTATATAACCTATCATATTAGTGTTTTCTTTTAGTTTGTCTATTGGCGAAAAAACAATGGATTCATCTACTATGATAATTAAACGCCAACCTGTCTCTGGAATACTCTCTTGACTTAGCAAATAACGCGAATCCCCATTTTCTAGAATGCCAAATTGAGTAAATTCTTTAAAGAATTTACTCATGCTTTCTCGCAATTTTTGGTTCTTTATTTTAAAAAGATTATATTCTTGAGGCTTTGAAATTGTTTGATTTACACTACTTTTATATATATGCTTTTTTAGCTCTTTTAGCTCAAGTATATTTTCTACCGTTTGGGGCATCGCAAGTATCATCCCATCACTATCAACCATAAAGGCACTTCCTTGCCAAGGTATTTTAAGGGAAAGAATATTTTGAATGAGAGAGTCAATCGTTACATCGAGCCCGCTTACACCTTCTAAAAAATTATTATTGTAAATAGGAACGATATTTGAAATCATCCATCCTTGTCCAGCAGGATCTAAATACGCACTGGTCCATACAGATTTCTTTTGAGGATTATGAACCTGATCTGCTAAATAATAAAAATTGTAATCTTGCATGATTAATGTGTCGCCATACTGAGTTGGAGCATCTAGCATAAATGGGTATAGCCGATTAAGGTTGTCCCATGAATTAAAATATGCCTGTGTGATAATCGGATTTGTCTGAACTATCGACTTCAACAATGGATCTATAGACTCACTACATCTTGCTTTACGTTTTGTTTCTTGAGTCATTTTTGTTTTTGAGGAATAGTAAAGCGTGCCGCCTCCATTATTAACATTCTTATAGTAAACACCATTTTGGTGAACCATAAATTCAGGTTCACCCTTTGGAAGGGTACATCTATCTGCTGAGCTAAAAAAATCTTGATGATCTATTTTCATCATTTGAGATATACGAGATACCTCTTGAAACTGCTGACTAATTTGGTGGGCTTCTCTAGAGGTGATTTCATGTAGACTTTGAGTAACACTAGAATAAAGTGTTTTTTGACTCTCGCTAGTTATAAAGTAACTCACTCCAAAATACAAAGCGAGTAAAACTAGTTCGATCACGATAATAGGGATTAAAGAGCTTGTGATGTAGCTACTATAAATAAGATCTTTTAGAGTAAGGCTCCTAGACATTTATATCCTTATTTAGATTTTTTGTATTTTTGTATCATGATGGTTCACTAAATAAATATTATTGACTATATTACCAAGTTGTATTGATCTATAAAGTATTTCTTTTTCTTTAAGGACTATAAAATTTTCAACTATAGTATTTGATTTATTATACAATAGAGACTCCATTTATTTTAATAGTATGCCGTATTAGTGTTGCAATTATGTTGCAAACTCTATGAGTTGATAGGTATAGTCATATAAAAACAGCTTCCACCATTTTTTATATTTTCAACACCAATCTTGCCTTTATGCACGTCAGTCACAATTCTTTTGCATATTGCAAGTCCAAGTCCAGTTCCTGGTGTTGCATTGATTCTTGAATTTTCTCCTTGATAAAAAGGTTCAAACAGCGTCTGAATATCCTTTTCATCTACTCCATCTCCTTGATCATAGACCTTAAATATATGTTCCTTTTGTTCTATGTTGCATGTGTACGAAATTTCTACTGTTGTATTTATAGCAGTGAACTTTATAGCGTTAGAGAGGAGGTTCATAAATACTTGTTTGATGGAAAGTTTATCGCCATGCATTTCCTCTTTATCTATCATAGGCATAATAAGGCTAATATTCTTATCCTTGGCTTGAGATTCTAATATAACTCTCAACTCTTCAAAAAGTGGTTTTAATTGGAAATTGTCAAATTGATATGTCATTTGTCCAGATTCTATTTTTGATAAATCTAAAATTGTATTCACTTGAGTTAAAAGATTGATACCTGCAATATTTATCTTACTAACACAGTTTGAAATTATTTCTGGTGTATCTGCTCTAGCCATAATCATTTGTGAAAAACCAAGTATTGCAGTTAACGGCGTTCGGAGTTCATGACTCATATTTGCTAAAAATTGTTCTTTGGCCATTTGTGATTCTTGTGCTTTTCGTGTTGCTAGTACAAGATTTGTAACCTCATATCTAATGGATAAAAATTCGGATATTCTATTTTTTGCATTTAAAACCGGAACAATTGTCACGTCCACGTAATAGTCATGTCCATCTTTAGCCTTATTTTTTAGCATACCTCGCCAAACTTTTTTTGATCGTATGGTCTTCCACATATCATGATACAGTTCATCCTCTGTATCGCTATGACGTACTATATTATGAGAATTTCCAATAAGCTCGTCAAGAGAATATCCAGACACTTCTATAAATGCTTGATTCGCGTAAGTAATTATTCCCTTTGTGTTTGATTTTGAGACAAGTACGCTAGCATCAATTGCTTTGTTGAGTTGTGTGTTTTTATTTTCCAATTTGGAGTTGCGATTTTTTAGGGTTTCTATGTGCTCTACTACGAACTTTCGATCTGCAATAGCCTGGGATATTCTAGATAACAACATATGCAGTTGTTTAAAATCTAGTGGTTTGCTTAAAAATCCAGATACTCCCATGTTAATGCATTCCATTAAATATGCAGAATCTTCTTGCCCACTCATGATCACTATAGCTTGTTCTGGTCTTGTTCTTAGGATTAGACGACTTAGTTCAACTCCATTTAGTTTTGGCATATTGATATCTGTTATGACAATATCATAGCTTGTATGATGCTGTTTCAATGAATTTAAATACTTTTGTGATCCATCCTCTCCATCATATGCAATATCTACCGAGTTAAAGTAATGACTCAATATATCTTTGCCATTATGAGCGATTTCTATATTGTCTTCAACATACAAAATATTTAGAGATTGTGTATATTCTAATAATGATTTAATATTCATATTTTCTCCAATCCATTAATAATATAATAAAAAAAATTTATGAATTATTATTACATCTTAGTGTTGCAAATTTGTTGCAAAAGCAGGAGAAGCTTTATATATCTAAAAAATGAGTTTGAAAAAAGATAGAATGAAGAGTATTTAACTTACTAGGCTCTTACTCGATTAGTAATATGAAAGCACCCTATAACTTAGAGCTTTTGAAAGCTTTATCTTCATTTTAAAACTAGTTTATTTTTTTAAATTCTTCATTTATGATATGAAGAACCCCACTTACTGTAGCTTCAGAAAATGTTATACCTTTGTATTTAGCTTCTAAGCTTATCTCTTTCATATGCTCATTTGTAGATTCATGTTTTACTAAGAACTGATTGCGTAAGTTATTTAATTTATGTTGTATAGTATCTATGTGTGAAGCTTTATTTACTATTACAAAACGATTTTGACCAATATTTGCTAAAATAC
>CALCGG010000200.1 GCA_937900945.1 uncultured Sulfurimonas sp.
CTGCTTTGCCAATATTTTTCCCTCCAGTAAGGGTTGTTTAGTTCAGAGATTGTAACTCCAGCTTTCGAGGAGGCATTAATGAACTTTCCTTTTTCTATAATTATGCCTACATGTCTAGTATCGTAACCTGTTTTGAAAAAAACCAAATCACCTTCTTTTGTGGAATTTCTGGGGATTTCGTATCCTACTTTTACCTGATCTTTTGTAGCTCTTGGAAGTGTAATATTAAAGGCATCTTTATAAATTATTTGCACAAGAGAGGAACAATCGACACCTTCTAAGCAAACACCGCCATACTCATAAGGTGTTTGATACCATTTTTTGTACTCGTTAAATAGGGCAAGTGTAATCCAGTTTTGATTTTTTGGTCTGTAGGAAGGACCAATAACATTTGCAGTTATCGGTAACTTTTCTAAATCCACTTTTTGATTATAAGATGGGCTTTGTTTTGTGGAGCAACCAACAAAAAAAAGCGCAACTATAATAAAAAGAGCAGTTTTCATGAGTTTAGGAGTTTATTTTTATAATCGCGTTGGAAAAAATAACTCCATCTACTCCCAATATTGCCATCTCTTCTATTTCATCTTCTTCTTCAATCTTCACTAAAATTTTTGCATCAAAAAGGTAGTTATTTGCAATGTTTTGCGCTGTTTTTGCCAGTTCTTTATGGACTAAAATAAAGGACGCTCCAAAGGATGAAGCATAGATGATTTCAGTAACAGTACTTGCACCTAAGAGAAAAGGAACTGCATTTTGCACAGCATGATTTATTATGTCCAAATTATCTTCGCTAAATTCCAGATAGATAGTTGAAGAAGAGGGGGTGTTATTTATGGCGTCAATATCAGATACATGATAAAAAGATTCGCTATCTATAAATCTGTGTCCGTAGATAAGCATTAGCCCTTCTCCACACATTCGGTTGAGCAGTAGTATTTTCCATTACTCAAAATTGCTTCATCAAATTCGCAGTAAACACCACATGTAGAACACTCTATCATGTCGTTACTTTGCAGCTTTGTGTCATCTTTTTTATGGCTATTTATAAGTGGTTTCTTTTTGATAAAAAAGTAGTAAACAAAAGCGATTACACCGATAACAAGTAGTATTTTTAACATCAATCTTCTCCCAGAAGTAAGTAGTGCCTATTTTTTGTTTCTATGACTTTATGCTTCATCCCATGCGGAATTTCATCATAAACTCTTTCCCCTTTGTAAAAAAGAAGTTTGGAACTTTCATCACGAAAGTTTTCACTGAGTTTTAAAAGCATCTTTGTATCTGTTACAGCCCTTGAAGTGATAAGCTCAAATATTTGCGGCTCCATCTCCTCAACTCTTTTTTTAACAACAGTTACATTAGAAAGTTCCAAATCAGCTTTTATAAACTGCAAAAAACTGGCTCTTTTTGCAAGAGGTTCAACGAGTGTTACCTGTGTGTCCGGTAATGCTAAAGCCAAAATCATACCGGGAAAGCCGGCTCCGGTGCCGATATCTAACAGGTTGCTTACTTTTGGCAAAAAACTAATCGGATATAAAGCATCCAATATAAATTTATCTACCGTTTTTTCATCTTTTGCACCTGTGAGATTATGGATTTTATTCCATTTAAAAAGGTGCTCTTTGTATTTTTGTATATTATGAAAAAAATCCTCCGGGACTTGTAGATTTTCTTCTTGCACCATTTGGTTTATATTCATTTTTTAAGTTCTTTTAAATTGTTATAAAAATAGTTCGTCGCTTCCACAAAACCGTCTAAACTGCCGCAATCAAATCTTTTGCCTTGAAATTTGTAGCCTAAAACCATCCCTTTTTTAGATTGAGTTAAAAGTGCATCTGTGATTTGAATTTCTCCATTTTTCCCAGGTTTTGTATCTTCAATGATTTTAAAAATATCTGGAGTTAAGATGTATCTCCCGATAATTACGAGATTTGATGGAGTTTTGTCATTGTCTGGTTTTTCTACCATGTCATCGATTAAAAATATGTCTTTTTCTATCTCACGACCGGAGATAACACCATATTTGTGTACTTGATCATGTGGTACTTCCATGATGGCAACTATGGAGCATTTGTATTTTTCATACAGTTTAACCATCTGTGTCATTACGCCCTCACCATCAGGATTTACGCATAAATCATCTGCAAGGATAACAGCAAAAGGAGCCGTGTCACCCACTAAGGCCTTTCCTTTATGTATCGCATCACCAAGACCTTTCATCTCATTTTGAGGAGTATATGTAAAAGTACAGTTCTTTATAAGAGCTCGAATCCCAACCAGCAACTCCTCTTTATCGCTCCCTTGAATCTGGTGCTCAAGCTCATAACTGATATCAAAATGGTCGGTAATTGCACGCTTGCCGCGACCGGTAATTGTAGCCATAATAGTACAACCAGCTTCGTAAGCTTCCTCTACCCCGTATTGGATAAGTGGTTTAGTCAGGATAGGCAGCATCTCTTTTGGCATCGCTTTTGTTGCAGGTAAAAATCTTGTCCCATAGCCGGCTGCTGGGAATAAGCATCTTTTAATCATTTGTTTTCCTTTAGCTCAATCTGTTTGTAGCTTATATCAGATGTCCCATTTCGTTTTTCTTTGTATTTAGATAGCCTTCATTATATTGATTGGATTTCATTATAATTGGAACTCTCTCAACAATTTCTATGTCGCTGATTGAGTTTATCTTATCAGGATTATTTGTTAAAAGTCTTATTTTATGAATCCCGAAATGATGAAGGATAAAAGTTACTATCTCATAGGTTCTCTCATCAGCCGCAAAGCCTAGCTGATGGTTGGCCTCAACTGTATTTAGCCCTTTATCTTGAAGAGCATAGGCATTCATCTTATTTAAAAGACCAATATTTCGCCCCTCTTGCCTGAGGTAAATAACCATTCCATCAGTTTTGTTTGCCAAATTCAGAGCATATTCCAGCTGATCTCCGCAGTCACACTTTAAGCTTCCAAGCGCATCTCCCGTCAGACATTCAGAATGGACCCTGACTATCGGTATTTGTTCTATATTTTGTGTGTAGATAACAAGGTGCTCTTTGTTGCCTTGTTTAAATGCTTTTACTTTAAAGTTACCAAACTTTGACGGTAAATTTGCTACTTCGGAAATTGTTATATTCATTAATTTAATCTTTAAAAGTGTAAAATGTTTTTTTAAAAATACTATTATAGCAAAAAAAGGTTTGAGAATGTTTCAAAGATTTCGTCGTACTCGTTTAAATAAGCATCTGCGCTCTTTAGTAAGAGAAACACAGGTTAGCGTCAATGATTTTATATATCCACTGTTTTTAAGAAGCGGAGAGGGAATAAAAACAGAGGTCGCTTCAATGCCGGGCGTTTTTCAGATGAGTATAGATGAGATTTTAAAAGAGTGCGAAGAGCTTAAAAAGCTTGGACTTTACTCCATCATACTTTTTGGTATTCCTGATGTGAAAGATTCCATAGGAAGTGATGCCCTTTGTGAAAACGGTATCATAGCTGCCGGTGTTCGTGCCATCAAAAAAGCGCATCCTGATATGTTCGTTGTAACAGATTTATGTTTTTGTGAGTACACAGACCATGGACATTGCGGAATTATGGATATGGAACATGAGACTGTCAATAATGATGCAACTTTAGATATTTCAGGACAGCAAGCTATCATACATGCAAAAGCCGGAGCTGACATGATAGCGCCATCAGGTATGATGGACGGGATTATAGAAACACTTCGGAATGCGCTTGATGGGGCAGGGTATGAGAACTTGCCTATTATGAGCTATTCAACTAAATTTGCATCCGGATATTATGGACCGTTCCGTGATGTGGCAGAATCAACCCCAAGTTTCGGTGACCGTGCTTCGTACCAAATGGACCCGGCAAATCGCCGTGAAGCTATCGCTGAGAGTGTTTCAGATGAGATGCAGGGAGCGGATATTTTGATGGTAAAACCTGCTCTTGCGTATCTCGATATTGTTCGTGAGATAAAAGACAACACCTCTCTTCCAATGGCAGTTTACAATGTAAGCGGTGAGTATGCCATGTTAAAATTTGCAGGTATGAATGATTTGATTGATTATGACAGAGTTGTGATGGAGACTATGATTAGTTTCAAGCGTGCCGGAGCTGACATAATCATCTCATATCACGCAAAAGAAGTAGCGCAAATGCTCCAAGCTTAGGTAGTTTAAAGAAAAGTATATTAGAATATGTAATTATAAAATTTAGGAAATAGATTGAGACATTTTTTAACACTCAAAGACTTTACAAAAGATGAGATTTTAGAAATTATTGAAGTTGGTCTGGAAATAAAAAAAGATTTAAAGGCTGGAATTTACAAAGAACAGTTAAAAAATCAAACATTGGCTATGGTATTTGAAAAAAGTTCAACCAGAACAAGGGTTAGTTTTGAGACTGGCATGTTCCAGCTTGGTGGTCATGCACTTTTTTTATCAAACAGAGATATTCATCTCGGCCGCGGTGAACCCATAAAAGACACGGCACGCGTCATTTCCAGCATGTGTGATATGGTAATGATAAGAACTTTCGCACAATCGATGATAGAAGAATTTGCAGAGTACTCAAAAGTACCTGTTATAAACGGACTTACGGACTCTTTTCATCCTGTGCAGCTTCTGGCTGACTATATGACTCTGGTTGAGTATAATGTAAGCGAAAATATCATAGCTGCTTATGTCGGTGACGGAAATAACATGACGCATTCTTGGATGATATTAGCTGCTAAGCTTGGCTTCGAGCTAAGAATTGCTACTCCAAAAGGGTATGAAGTTGATGCTGCTGTTTTAGAGGAAGCTCAAAAAATTGCAAAGACAAGCGGAGCCGTTATAACGACTTCGCATGACCCAAAAGAAGCTGTAAAAGGTGCAACCGTTGTTACAACCGACACTTGGACTTCTATGGGGCAGGAAGCAGAAAAGAATGAGCGAATTAAGATTTTTAATGGATTTATGGTTGATGATAAGCTGATGTCTTTAGCTCAAAAAGGGGTAAAGTTCCTACACTGTCTCCCAGCTTACAGAGGGCTTGAAGTGAGTGAAGAAGTTTTTGAACAACACTCCGGCATTGTTTTTGATGAAGCGGAAAATAGACTTCATGCTCAAAAAGGTTTAATGGTCTGGTTGGATAAACAGAGGAAAAATAGCTAGTACTTTATCCCTGTTACACTTCTTATGATTTCTACCATAGGAAGTGCTTGTTCTCTTGCTTTATCTGCACCCATCTTTAATATTTCTCTGACTTCATTTTGATTTTTATTATAATAAGCTCTTTTTTCTCTAAAGTCTCTAAAATATTCCCACATGACATCTGCTAAATAAAGTTTGAAATGTCCGTGACCTTCTCCACCTCTCGTGTACCTGTCTTGAAGATCAATCAACTCTATTTCATTTAAAAACAGTTTTGCCATGTTGTAAACATTACACTCTTCATACTGTTTTGGTTCTTCCATCGCCACATTTTCCGTGACAATTTTTTTGATTGTTTTGAGTTGGTGTTTTTCTTCGCCAAAAATATTCACGGTATTGCCGTAACTTTTTGACATTTTCTGCCCGTCAGTTCCCGGAACAGTGGCCACATTTTCTTCAACTTTGAATTCTGGAATCTTTAAAATATCGCCATAATGATTGTTGAATTTTATAGCTATATCCCTTGCTATCTCTACATGTTGAATCTGGTCTTTCCCAACCGGCACAATATCCGGAGAAAACAGTAATATATCTGCTGCCATAAGCACTGGATATGAGAAAAGTGAGTGGTTTGTTGCAAATCCGCGAGCTGTTTTATCTTTGTAGCTATGCGCGCGTTCAAGCAATCCCATCGGTGCAAATGATGATAATATCCAGTATAACTCTAAAACTTCTTTTACATCCGATTGAACCCAAAAAGTTGATTTTTGCTCGTCAATCCCAAGTGCCAAAAAATCCGTTGCTGATTGCATAGTCAGTTCTGCCAATCTTTGCCCGTCATTTACGCTGGTCATGGCATGGTAGTTCGCTATAAAAGCAAAAGTTTCGCTGTCGTTTTGAGCATCAACCATTTGTTTAATGGAGCCAAAATAGTTTCCAATATGTAAATCGCCAGATGGCTGAATGCCGGTTAGAAGTCTCATAAATAATATCCTAAAATTTTTTTTTGTGACATTATAGCAATCCTCGCTAAAGAATAGCAATAAATTACATTTTCAGCTTTAGTGTGCTAGTATTTTGGCTATATAAGAGTGAGGCGACTCGCTACAAAAAAAGGATTTATGATGAATGTAAAAATTCGTTCAAAAGATATTGCGTTAAATGCTAACTTAAAAGCTCATATTGAGCAGGCGATTGAAGAGTTTAAAAAATTTCAGTTGGAAATCACGACTGTAAATGTAAATGTTTCTACCGCGAAAAAAGGGGCATCGGTTGAATTTGATATTCATATTGCTCATGCGACTCCTGTGGTTATCGGTCAGACGGATGAGTCCTTAGATGCTGCAATTGATTTAGCGATTGATAGAGCTTCAAAAGCACTTCGCCGTTTACATGACAAAGTTGTGTCTAAGCAAGCTACTTCAATAAGAGATTTAGAAGCTATAGAAGACTAATACTCGGTTGGGCATAAACTGCCCAACATACCCTCTCAATTTAGGAATTCATTTGAAATTTTTTATTTTACTTTTTTTATTCGCAAATTTATTTGCACAGGAAGATTACTCCCTTAGAGTCGCATACGGTAAGGTTACAAGCAGTGACTTTGGTGAAGTGTTGAGTGGTGATATAAAGTCACATCCAAAAGATTTAACTGTTTTTGCTCTTGATGCTGGTTATTTATTGCAGCAAAATACGTTTGATTTGCCGATAGATACATATGTCAAAACAGGGTTAAGCCGTTTCGATGAAGCCGGTACGCACGATAATGTTTATGAGTTCACTCTTTACATTAAACTTTACTACAATATCGACTTTTTGGACAACAGGGTTCGATTTGGTTTTGGTGAGGGAGTTTCTTATACAGAAAGTCTTTTGTATGCTGAAACTCTTGAAGCAAGCGAAAATGATGACACTAATTCTCATTTTTTAAACTATATAGATGTAAGTTTGGATGTTGATTTAGGGAAATTAGTCCGTTATGAACCACTGGAAGGAACATCTCTTGGATGGGCTTTAAAGCATCGTTCAGGTATCTATGGTGTGATTAACAATGTAGCACATGGCGGTTCTAATTACAACACTGTTTATATAGAAACAAAATTCTAATGAGTATCTATTATGTATAGTTGGATTGTTTGGTTTCATATTCTTTCGTTTGTTTCTTGGTTTGCAGTGCTTTTTTACATGCCAAGACTGTTCGTTTATCATGCTGAAAATGCTGAAAATGCCGGTTTTGTTGAAGTTGTAAAAGTGATGGAATTTAAGTTATATCAGTATATCGGCGTACCTGCCATGTGGGCTACAGTTATCAGCGGTATTGCTTTAATCTTTTTATCTACTGCCCATTACGGCGGAGTAAATCTTTTATCTACCGGCGGATGGCTACATGCAAAGATACTTTTTGTAGTGATTTTAATGGTTTATTTCTTTTCGCTTGGTGTGATTAGAAAAAGATTTTTGGAAGATAAATGTGAGAAAAGTGGAAAGTTTTTTCGTTTTTATAATGAAGTTCCGACTATTTTTCTTCTAGTAATTGTAGCAATGGTAATATTTAAACCGTTTTAAAAACGGTTTATTTTTCCCCTTTTTTCTTCGCTTTAAACAGTACAGGTGTTCCGCTAAAATTAAAAGCTTCTCTAAGTTTGTTTGTTAGATATCTTCTGTACGTAAAGTGAAGACCTCTTGGTTTATTCATAATAATAGCAATTTTCGGTGGTCTGGTTTCGTACTGTGTTGCATAGTAAATACGGATAACCTGACCATGCATGCTTGGAAGCTGATGTCTTCTTAAGGCTTTGCCAAGCACCTCATTAAGCTCTGATGTTGTGATTCTTTGGGAGTAGTTATCGTTGATTGCTAAAATCATATCGAACAGTTTATCAACTCTTTGATGCGATTTAGCAGACAATGTAATAATTGGTGCATACGCTAAAAACTTAAATCTATCGCGAACTTCCAAAATGATTTTGTCATGCTCTTCTCTGTTTGATATATCCCATTTATTTAAAACAATGATACAGGCAAGTCTGTTGCTATCAACAAGTCCGGCTATTTTTTCGTCCAAATCTAAAAAGGGCTGACTTCCATCTAAAACAACAAGAGCCATGTTGGAATTCTCAAGCATTTCAGTTGTTCTCATGAGTGCAAATTTCTCAATCCCGACTATCTTTCCTCGACGACGAAGACCTGCCGTATCTACAAAAGTCAGTTGCTTGTCTTTGTATTCGATTGTTTCATCAATTGGGTCAATTGTCGTTCCGGCAACGCTGCTTACAACAGAACGCTCTTCACCAAGCAAAGCATTTAAAAGGGAACTTTTTCCAACATTTGTACGCCCGATAATCGCGATTTTAATATGGTTAATATCATTTTCGTCAAATTGTTTAATCATATCATTTTGAGAATAGATTGAGTCGTCTTCTACCTCTTCTTCGTCTTCATCCGTATAGATAAAGCCGTCATCTTCTTCTCCATGCTTATATTGTGAAAAAAATTCATCATCACTCATCTCTGGTTCAGTATCTTCGTCTTCATCTTCTAAGTCTTCATCATCTTTTACGATGTAGCTGTCTGGAATTTTATCATAGAGCCAATCCATCAGTTCTACTGTATTTCTGTTATGAGAAACAGAGATTCCAAAGATAGCATCTGTGCCAAATTCATAAAAATCCCAAAGTTTTTCATTCATCTTATCATTGTCTATTTTGTTTACAACAAGAGCTACATCTTTACCAAGAGATTGAAGCTCATAGAAAAGTTTTTTATCATCATCTTCGGGTAAGCTTTTTCCGTCAACCATATAAAGTATGATGTCTGCTTTGTGTGCAGCTTTTAGGGACATCTCTTTTATCTTGTCAAAGAGTTCAGAACCTTGGTCAAGACCACCGGTATCGAGAAGTTCCGCCTGCTTATCTCTTATGAGCACATTTCTTCTTTTTATATCTCTGGTTGTCCCGGCTATGTCAGATGTGATTGCATCTCTTTTTTTTACCAAACGGTTAAAGAGCGAGCTTTTACCAACATTTGGACGACCAATAATGGCGATTTTTTTCATATGTAGAACCTTGTATTTGAATGCAGAAAAGTGTAACCATGACTCTACAATAGAATCTATTGCATAATTATGGTTATTTAAATCTTAAATGGAATTATATCGAAATATTTGAGGGGAAATAAAGGTATTTAAACTTAGCCATCTTTTATTGCTGACACAATTCAAGATGGCTTGTAAAGAGTTTTATTATTCTGTAGGAAATTCTTTTTCCAATTCTTCTAAAGCATTTTTAGATTGAAATTGCTGCCATAAGGCTTCATCATTTTTAAAGCTGGATTTTACAGAATTTTTTACTTCTGTATTTACCGCTGAGAGAGGAACAGTAACAAGTAGATAAAGTGCGCCTGATGGAGCTTGCCATGAATTACTCATTTTTGAACCCTGCAAGTCAACTTTTGCCACTTGTTTAGATACGGCAGTTACAACCTGATCTATTGTTTCTTTTTCACCATTGCCGGTTGCACGAGTAAATGTTTCAACTTTATCTTTAACCTGAGAGTTGATTTGCTGTGCTAAATTTGAACGGCCGTTTGCCAAAGCTTCTCTTTGCATAAACCCCATTCCTGCAGCACTTTTCTGGGCAACACCGACACCTGCATACACTCCTTCCATGCTAGGAACACAAGTCCATTTTGGAGCTACTACATTTTCCTGTTTACAGCGAAAATCAATCTCTTCTTGTTGCACTTGCTCTTCTACAGTGGGTGCTTTGCTGCTACAGCCAATCATTGTAGTCGCAATTAGACCTGCTAGTGCAATGGATGAAATAGTTTTTATCATTTATTATCTCCTATTTTTTAGTGGGATAATTATACAGCTCTTTTCTTAATTTATTTTGCTAAATTCCAATGAACTCAAATATACCAAGTTTTTTAATTTTTGCTTTTAAATACTCTGCCGAATGCTTTTTCGCATCATCATAATCTTTTCTGGACATACCTATAAAAGTATGCTGTCTAAAAGCAATTTCATTTTTATTTTCATCATAAGTTTTCAATTTAACTAGATTTTTTGATTTATTGAAACTGTAATCTTGCACGTTATCAGTTTTAGATGTGACCAATAATTTTAATGAATATTTACCATGAGCAGTTCTGCTGTTTACAATACCCTCAAGTTCAATTGCCTCGATTATAGGGGTTACATAAGTAAGAGAGTTTACATCACTCAGGACATAAAAAGTTATATCTGATTTCAGCTTGCTATAGTCTTTTGCAAATTTATATAAAAAATCAAATTTCTTGTTAGCGCTATAGGCGGATAAACTGCTTTTTTTAAGTTGAACCAAGGAGGCAGTTTTTGGAAATTCTTTCATCGCTTGATGTATGATTTTATATTTTTTTACAGCTATTATTGGATTATCATTTTCGATTTTTATCTCACTAAAACTTTTATACTCTCTTTGAGCCTCATGCAATTGCATTTCTAAAACATCGTTTATTTGATGAAGTATTGAGGTTTTTGGAAGACTTAGGAGCACAAGTTGAGTATTTTTAAAATTTGCAGATTTTTCTATTTTAATATCTTGAGTTGAGAGTGTGTTGGATAAATATGTATTCATCTCAAGTATTTGAGAAAAAATATCTTCATTGACTTTGTTAAGTTTGTGATTCTTATCTTTAAATGCAGTGTTAAGCTCTTGCTTTAAATTATTTCTTAGTGAAATAAGTGCTTTTTCTTTGGCTTCATCTTCACTTTTGCCATCTCCGACTCCATAAAAATTCGTATCATCTTTTGGCAGCGTTGTATACCAGCTTGGCGGGGTATCAGGCTTTGGTGTGCTACATCCGGCGATGAGAGCTAT
>CALCGG010000201.1 GCA_937900945.1 uncultured Sulfurimonas sp.
ATGGAAAGTGGATTGAGACTGAACCGCTGGAGATTAAGATGGTTTGGGATTATCCTGAAGTCGGTCCGAAAGACAGCTATTTACTTTACCATGAAGAGATGGAATCACTTGTTCAAAACATCAAAGGTTTAAAAAGAATCAGATTTTTTATGACATTTGGACAAAGCTATATAAAACACATGGACGTTTTACAAAATGTCGGCATGCTTGGGATTGAGCCGATTGAACACAAGGGAATGAAAATTGTTCCTATTGAATTTTTAAAAACATTGCTTCCAGACCCGGCATCACTTGGTGCTAGAACGAAAGGAAAAACAAATATCGGCATAGTTGCCGAGGGTATGAAAGATGGTAAAAAAAGAAAAATCTATATTTATCAGGTAAAAGACCACGAAGATTGCTACAAAGAAACTAACTCTCAGGGTGTTTCCTACACAACAGGCGTTCCTGCCATGATAGGTGCTAAGCTTATGCTAGAAGGTGTCTGGAACGAGAAAGGTGTAATCAATATGGAGCAATTAAATCCAGATCCTTTTATGGATGAGATGAACATGCAAGGTCTTCCATGGCAGATACAAGAGATGGACGTTTAGTATGAACTTTGACAGCATTATCGCTCAGGTGAATTCACTTCCACCTTTGTCTGATGCTGCTGTATTCGTACAACGCTTATACGCTGAGGGTGCAGAAAATGTCGACATTATAAAACTTGTTAAAATCATAGAATCAGATGCACTTTTAGCCGTAAATATATTGAAAATGATTAATGCGCCTTTTTATGGTTTTTCAAAAAAAATAGCTTCCGTCCCTCAAGCTGTTTCACTTTTTGGTACAAATACCGTATATGGTTTGGTAATGAACTACGCTTTACAAGAAAGAATAAAAGCAAATGTAAGCGCTTATGGTGTCTCCAGCGCTCAATTTAATGATATATGCCATCTTCAAAGTGCCCTCATGATGCAATGGTATTCTAAGATAGATTTAAGGCATTCACAATTTTTAGTTCCTCTGGCTCTTATGATGGAATCAGGAAAGCTGATTTTAGCAAAAGTAATACATGATAGTGCAGCTACACAAGAGTTTAAAGATGGGTTGGTACATTGCGATAATATAGAGGATTATGAACAGGAATTTTTTGGAACTACATCCTATTCTGTGTGTGCATTACTTTTTGAACATTGGAATCTCGAACCTTTATATGTGGAGATATTAGAAGGTCTGGATTCTGAAAATGACAATATAAATAATCAGATGCAAACTTATATCAATTCTCTTAATGTCATACGAATCGCTGTGAATGTCAAAGATTTCTTAACGGAAGAATCGATACAAAAAGCTTGCACAGAAGTAGAAGACATGGGATTAGACACAGAATATTTTAAACATGTAGCCTTACGAATAAAAAATTCATATCTAGAAAAATTAAATAAATAAGGTTTATGATGACTTTTGACACTGTGAAGACACCATGTTATATATGTGAAGAAGAACTTTTAGAAAACAATCTAAAATTATTAGACTATGTTCAACAAGAGAGTGGGGCGAAGATTATTTTGGCTTTAAAAGGCTTTGCCATGTGGAGTACATTTCCTTTAGTTTCAAAGTATCTTAAAGGATGTACAGCAAGCGGACTTCATGAATCACGCTTAGCCCGTGAAGAGTTCTGCAAGTTTAATCCCCAAGCAGAAGTTCATACCTACTCACCGGCTTTTAAAGATGAAGATATAGATGAAATTGCCAAAATATCCGATCATATAGTTTTCAACTCTCCAAACCAGCTTTTTACTTACAAAGATAGAGTAAAAGAGATAAATCCACATGTAGAGTTATCTCTTAGAATAAATCCGGAATATTCAGCTTCACCGGTTGACATGTATAATCCATGCGGAATATACAGCCGGCTAGGAACAACACTTGCAAATTTTGATGAAGAAGTTTTAGAATACATTGACGGACTGAATTTTCACGCACTTTGTGAAGAGAGTGTTGATTCTCTTGAAGGTGTTTTGATAGCTTTTGAAGAAAAGTTTTCAAAATACTTCAAAGGTCTGAAATACATAAATTTTGGCGGCGGTCATCACATAACCAAAAAAGGTTATGATGTTGAAAAACTGATAAGAATCATCAAAGAATTTAAAGTAAAATATAATCTAGAAGTTTATTTGGAACCGGGTGAAGCTGTCGGTTGGCAAACCGGATTTTTAATTGCGACTGTTTTAGATGTTTTTAAAAATGGTATGAATGTAGCTATACTTGATACTTCAGCAGAAGCCCACATGCCGGACACTTTGGCTATGCCTTACCGTGCTGATGTTCGTGAAAGCGGCGAGGCGGGTGAGAAGAAACATACTTACCGTTTTGGTGGAAACACTTGTCTTGCAGGTGATATCATGGGAGATTACTCCTTTGATGAACCCTTAAAGATTGGAGATAAAATTATCTTTGAAGACCAGATTCATTACACTTTTGTTAAAAATACAACATTCAACGGAATCAGGCTTCCTTCTCTGGCTATTTATAAAAAAGATGGTAATTTAGAGATTGTAAAAGAGTTTGGTTACGAAGATTATAGAAACAGATTGTCATAAATAAAAAGGAAATAAAAAATGATAGAGGACAAAGAGAGATGGAACAAAAGATTTGTTGAATTTCCAATGCCGGATGAAGTTTCAAAAATAGTTGAGAAACACATATCAAAAGCAAATGTTGGACAGGCTATAGATATAGCATGTGGAACCGGAAGAAATACTCACTTTTTGGTAGATAAAGGTTTTATGGTAGATGCTGTTGATATTTCAGACTACGCCTTAAGCCGTGTAAAGAAAAGCGCAACTATAAATAAAATAGATGCAGATTTGGACAAGTATAACATGGCTCCAAATAAGTATGATTTGATTGTTAACATCAACTATCTGAACCGTCGTTTAGTATCACAAATGAAAGATGCTCTAAAAGCCGGAGGAGTAGTGATATTTGAGACTTTTATTTTAGCTCATGGAGATTATAAACATGAAACAATGAACTTGGATTATCTCCTTAGAAAAAACGAACTTTTACACTCCTTTATAGGTCTTGATATCATTTACTATGAAGAGAGGGATGATGTTAACTTAAGAGGTGAAAAAATCCGCATAGCTTCACTCGTTGCCAAAAAATAATTATATAGAGTTTTTTATAGTTTAACATATACAATGGTGGTGGTGTTAGTTATAATGTCATCATTATAATCCAAAGACTATCATTGAAAGGCACAAAATGGACACTAAACAAGTACAATACATAGAAGAAGATGAAATAGATTTAAGAGAATTATTTAAAACTATTGTTAAAAGAAAATATCTAATAATCTTCATTACTCTCATCAGTACTCTGTTGACAGGGGTTTATGTTTTTACTATAAAACCGACTTATGAAGTTAAGGCTGTTATTAAAATTGCTCACATTGAGAATAATCCTATTGAAGCATCAGAAGTTATAATAGAAAGAATAAAAGCGGTATATGTAAATAATATTTCAGATGATGAAACAACAATTGTGTCAAATGTAAGTAATGGTAAAAAAGCTCAAGACTTTTTATCATTAGCTACGCAAGGTTTATCTAATAAAGAAGCAGAGGCTAAATTAAATGAAGTTATCTCGTTTATTCAGGATAATTCAAAAGCGACAATAAAGCAATATATCACCAAGAACAATAACGAAATTAAGCGAATTGAAAGAGAAATAAAACAAAAAGAAGATAGCTTACTAGCAAAAATAGACAATAAAATTGCTCT
>CALCGG010000202.1 GCA_937900945.1 uncultured Sulfurimonas sp.
GATGCTATCATTAACGGTTACACAGTTGTTGACCCTGCCACGGTTATATCAACGCACATGAGTGAGTTAATAAAAAGAAATGCTGAAGATTTACTTACTCGTCAAGAGGTGCAAACTCTTATTAACAAAATTAAAACAGACTTTCCAATTATTGTGGATGATGTACAAAAAGTTGCAAGTATCGGTTTAATCCAGAGAGTACTAAAAGCTCTACTACATGAGAAAATTCCTCTTAAAGATATGTTGACAATTTTAGAAACAATTGCAGATATTGCAGAGTATACAAAAAATGTTGATGTCATTACAGAACAGGTCAGAGCTAAACTTTCCCGCGTGATTACACAGATGTATTCTTCAGAGGATGGGGTGATACGACTGCTTACTTTTGATACAAAATCTGAGCAGATGATGCTGGAAAAATCAAAAGAGCAGGATGGTGTCAGAAACTTGCTTCTAAATGTTGGCGAAATAAATGCTCTTATCCAAGCAACAAGCGCCAAAGCCGCTGAATTATTACAAAAAGGAGTTTCCCCTGTTGTGGTTATAGTAGATCCACAACTCCGTCGTGCAGTAGCTGAAATTTTCGAGCGATTTTCTCTTGATGTAGTTACGCTTTCACATGCCGAAATAGATTCAAGTGCTACATTTGAAGTTATGGGTTCAATAACAATAAAATAAAATTATCCCACTTAGGCTTTAGCCACGAGGGTGTCGGTATCTAGTGCCGCAAAGGAAAAAAATGCAAGAAACAATACACCACTTATCTCATATAGATCTTGATGGATATAGTTGTCAATTAGTTATGAAATATACTCCGTACAAAATTACAAACTATAATGCAAATTATGGAGCAGAAGTCAGATCAAAACTTGATTTAATTTTAGAAAATATCAACAAAAGTAAAGAGAGTGCTCTTATTTTAATTACAGACCTTAATCTGACCGCTGATGAATCAAGATGGTTACATGGTGAGGTTATTAAACTTAATGATAACAACAAAGATGTCAAACTAACATTACTTGACCATCATGGAAGTGGAGAAGAGAGTGCAAAAAAATATGCGTGGTATTTTCTTGATACCGATAGATGTGCGACAAAAATAACTTACGATTATGTAAAAGAGAATTTTGAATTTAATGAACCGGCTTGGATGAACAAATATGTGAACGTTGTCAATGCTGTAGACTTATGGTTAAAAGAAGAACATGATAATTTTGAATATGGAAAAGTTTGCATGCGACTTGTAACTGAAACAAGAGAACTCAATCGTGTCATGTTTGACAAAGAAGATACAAATTATAAGTTGTCACTTCTTCTTGAGGCTACAAAGTTTTTAGATGAAGAGAATGCAAATATATTATTGGATGAAAGTATACACTCACTTAAAAAAGAATTTTTCAAAACAGATAAAAATGATACGTTAGACAATTTAGCTACAGAATATGTAGTTAATTTATTAGGTGATATGAGAGATACAAATACTATCTACTATAAAGGCTATCGAGGCTATCTTAGCTATGGAGTTGGCAATACATCTATAGTTGGAAATGGCTTCTTAGTTGCATATCCTGAGTATGATTTCATTGTTGATGTAAGCTATAGAGGAGCGCTGAGTCTTAGGGCTAATTATCAGGTCAGTGTATCCCAGATAGCTAAAGAGTGGGCAAATGGGGGAGGACATCCAAATGCTGCCGGTGGTAGAATAATGGGCTTTAAAGAACAATATCGCTACGATAAAGTGAAACAACAAGTAGAGCAAATCATAAACGATAAAGAATCTGTTGCAGGAAAGTTAGAATATAAAAAGGAATCTTAGTATAAGCCATGCGAGTCATGGCAGGTGCTAAAATTTCAAAGACATAAAAAAAGATAGATTATTTAATTATTAATAAAATATCTCTCGATACCATTTGCCATGCCAAGCGCAAATTTTTTCTGATATCTTCTTTCAACCAATCTTTTAGCTTCTGTAGGATTGGAGATAAAACCAACTTCGACTAAAACAGCTGGCATTTGTGCGCCGACTAAAACCCAAAATGGACCTTCTCTGACTCCGGAATCCTTAACATCTGAATAGCTTTTATTTAAAGTACCTAAAATTCCTCTTTGTAAATCTATTGCAAGTTTATTTGACGCTATAATTTTATGATGGTTCAACACATTTAAAAAACTTTGTTTGCCATATGTATTCATAAGACTCATATCAGCGGAATTTTCCTTTGCTGCAACATTTTCTGCCCTTTTTGAGCGGGATGGAGATAAAAAATAACACTCAACTCCTGATGCATGTTCAGCCTGTTTTTTTTCTACCGCATTTGCATGAATACTTATGAAAATATCTGCATCTTTTTTATTAGCATATACAGTTCTATCACTAAGTTTTACAAATTTATCTCTATCTCTTGTCATATAAACAGTATAACCGCGGGCATTTAAAATAGTCTTTAAATTTTTAGCAATATCAAGCACAACTACTTTTTCTCTATAACGCTTATATCCGGTTGCACCAGGGTCTTTCCCACCATGACCTGCATCTATAACAATAATCTTATCCCTATCAGCTCTAGCTGGAGTTATATGTTCTTTTTTAACTTTTATAAATTGACTTTTGTTTGATTTTAGTGAAAAGTTTATTACCAACTCATTATTATCATGCGTAGATGTAATATCCATTTTTTGAGTATTTTCTATCACCAGTCTAAGCGTATTTGAATTATACTGGGCAAGTTTGATTCTGGTAATTCCCTCTTTTTTGAGATTCTTCGATTCAGTTAATACAGCATTATAAATATCAAAAACATATTTATATCTTTTATGTGTAGAATTATAAAGAGTAAAATAATTAATTTGATCTGAGTTTAGTTTATTATCAAATTTTAAAACAAATGAATTATCTTTCATATCGATGGATTTTAGTTTATGTAAAGATTGGAGTTTTATTTTTTTAGTTGTATCAACTAGTGCAGGCTTATACTTTTTAGCTTTTTCCAGTGTTTTAGGTGCTTTATAATTTATAAGTTCATCACTGTATTGAGAAACATCTATATGAAGATTTTTTCCACTTTTGACAATGCCTTGCAAAGAGTCAATTTTAAGTTTAGCATCTTCGGAAACAACGGACTTAAGGTATAAGTTTTTATAGTCATTATATGCACGAAACTGAGCACTCGAGCTTGGATTTTTCATCAAGGCATCAGCCCGTTTTAAAATCTCTCCATCACTTAAAGCATAGAGAGCCTGCACAAAAATAAAAAGTATAGCAATCCAGCGAAGCATCAGTTAGTTATTCGCCCTGTATTAGTTTTTCTAGTAACTCTTTTACAGAAATAATCTCGTTGAGTTTGTAACCATTTGTACCTGAGAAAAATAGACCAAATTCAACATTCCCGTTATAAGCATCGCTTAATCTGTCTGCTATACAAAATCCAACCTCTTTTGCTTCGACTCCACGGTTACAAGGAGCAACACAGTTTGAGATACATTTAATTGCCGGACCTTCTCTTTTTTCGACAAGTTCTGTAAGATTTGTTCTAACTCCACGAGCCGGATAGCCGACAGGTGATGCCATAAGCTGAATGTCTTCCTCTTTTGCATCCAAAAGAACTTTTTTAAGATTTTCATGTGCATCACATTCATGTGTGCCGATAAAGCGAGTACCCATTTGTACACCTTTGGCACCAAGAGCAATCATCTCTTCTATATCTTTCTTATCCCAAATACCCCCAGCAGCAATAACCGGAATATCTCCCCATAGTGCTGCTTCTTCAACAACTGGTTTTACAAGATTTTCTAATTGATTTTCAGGTAAAGCACACTGCTCATAAGTAAAACCTTGATGTCCACCACTTTTTGGACCCTCTAAGACCACTGCATCAGGAAGCCTGTTATATCTTTTTTGCCATCTTTTACAGATAATTTTGAGAGCCTTAGCAGATGAAACAATTGGAACTAGCGCTACATCTGGATAATCTGCAGTAAATTCCGGCATATTTGTAGGAAGGCCGGCACCGGTTATAATGATGTCAATTCCGGCTTCACAAGCATCTGTTACAACTCTGCCATAGTCATTAATCGCATACAAAATATTTGCGGCAAGCGGTTTGTCCCCACAAATCCTTCTTGCATTATTAATTATTGCAGTAAAACCATCTTTTGAATAAAAATTTGCCTCACTCAGAGGTCTGTCTGCTACTAATTTCTTTGCATAATGTTTATCTTCGTAATAACCGGTACCGACCGCACTAATAACACCAAGACCACCCTCTTTGGAAACTGTACCAGCTAACTTGTCCCAACTAATACCAACACCCATTCCACCTTGAACGATAGGCTTTTGTATTGTATATTTACCGATTTTTAAAGACTCAAAGCTCATTAATTAACCTTTAATTTTGCAAATTTTCTTTTTCCGACTTGCAGTACATATTCACCAACTGGTAATTGCAACTGTTCATCAGATACTTTTTCTTGATTTATTTTAACAGCACCTTGCTTAATATCTCTTCTAGCTTGTGAAGTTGATGGAGAAATTTTACATTCTACTAAGGCTTTGGCTATCCAAGTCTCTCCATCTACACTAAATTCATCTATATCTGTTGGAATTTGACTATTTGAATGAACTCTGTCAAACTCTTCTTTTGCTTTTTGTGCATTTTCTAAAGAGTGAAAGCGTGTCACAATTTCTGCTGCGAGTTCCTCTTTTACAGTTTTAGGATGAAGAGAACCTTTTTCTACACCACTCCTTAAAACTTCTATTTCATCTAAAGATTTTGCGCTCAACAGCTCATAATATCTCCACATAAGCTCATCAGATATACTTAATACTTTTCCAAACATGTCATTTGGTTCATCTGCTACACCTATATAATTATTAAGAGATTTACTCATCTTTTGTACGCCGTCAAGACCTTCTAAAATAGGCATCATTAAAACTGACTGTTCTTTTCCTATCTCATAAGCACGCTGAAGGTGTCTACCCATTAAAAGATTAAATTTTTGATCTGTTCCGCCTATCTCAATATCACTTTGCAAATGAACACTGTCATAGCCTTGCAACAATGGATAAATAAATTCACTAATGGAAATAGATGTCCCGCTTTTATATCTTTTATCAAAGTCATCTCTCTCAAGCATTCTAGCTACATTGTAAGTTGTAGTGAGAGAGAGCATACCGGATGCACCCAGTGGATTTATCCATTCTGAGTTAAATACAACTTCTGTTTTTTCTGAGTCTAAAATTTTAAAGACCTGCTCTTTGTAGCTTTTTGCATTTTCTTGAATCTCTGAGGCACTTAAAGTCTTTCTAGTAGCACTTTTCCCTGTAGGATCACCTATTTGAGCCGTAAAGTCACCAATCAAAAACTGTATTGTTGCACCATATTTTTGGAATGTTGCCAATTTTTGTAAAAGTACCGTATGTCCAAGATGTAAATCTGGTGCGGTCGGGTCAAAACCCGCTTTTACAGTGTATGTCTTACCTTCATCAAAATATGCTTTTAATAATTTTTCAATTCTTTCATTATCTATAATTTCTGCACTGCCTCTTTGTATCTCTCTTAAAGCTTCTTCTAACATAATCTTTCCTAGTTAATTTTAATTTTTGTAAGCATCATCTGTGCGCACAAGGTGTATAACTTTTATTTTTTGTTCAAGTTTAGAACGAAGAACACTTATATCTGCGTCTTTTGTCTCAAAACCAAGTTCACAATATTTGACATAATCACTCTTATCTTTTCCTAATTCTATTGAATTAATATCTATATTCAACTTTACCAAATACAATAAAAAATTTGCCAATGCCCCTTTTTCATTATGAAGAGATACTATTAAATTGTAGTGATAAATATTTTCTTCTACCCATTTTACAAATACCATAGGCTCATGAAGATCCAATTTTTTACCGGCATTTGCACACATTTTATGGTGTACATGTACTCTGCCTTTTTCCAAAAACCCCATGATTTCATCGCCAGATTTAGGATGACAGCAATAATCAAAAACAACATTGCTAACAGATGATACGCTGTATATTTTAAGTCCTGAAATTGTATATGATTTTAATTTAAATTTATTCCTTGTTAAGAAGCCTTTAAACCTGCTATTATTACCGATTTCAGCCGTATATTTAGAAATAATATCGCGCAACCGGTCTATGTCATAGGCTATTCTATGGAGATGTTCGCACTGATTTGCATCAAGCCATTCTTCAACTCTTGCATGGTTTAAACCCATGGCAGTTGCAACAATATTTACGCTTGATTTCATGTTTATGTCTTTTATTCGTGCGTTACAATTAAGTCTTATATTTGTTTTAGCCTTAGATGTTCTAACGGCATCTATCCAACTGCATCTTGTTATAGTGTTCTTGGATGTAACTATTTTTACAATATCACCATTATGTAACTCGCCGATAAGAGAAGTTTTTGTTTTATTGACAAGAGCTGATTTTGCTTTATTTCCGACTGCTGTATGAACTGCATAGGCATAATCAAGCACAAGGGCACCACGAGGAAGAGTAAAAGTCTCCCCTTTTGGTGAAAACACAGCGATAGCTTCAGTGTATAGATCATTCTTTATTAAAGCATAAAAATCTTCTACAGACTCATTTTGAAAACCAAGATTATTGAGCCAGTCAAGTTTTATATTGTTTCCGCCACTTTTGTATTTCCAGTGTGCGGCAACTCCAAGTTCAGCGGTTTTATGCATCTCATAAGTTCTGATCTGAACTTCAAAGATCGCAGTTTTATAAAAAACACTGGTGTGTATAGTCTGATAGCCGTTATCTTTTGGAACTGCAATATAGTCTTTAAATCTTGATGACAGAGGTTGAAAATTCAGATGTATAATTCCCAGTATTTTGTAACATTTTACCGGATCTGCTGTAAGTATTCTAACTGCCAAGAGATCAAGTATTTCATCTATCCCTATCCCTTTTCTTTGCATTTTCAGGTAGATGGAATATCTGTGCTTTACTCGGCTTAAAATCTCAAACTCATCCTCATGGAAGCCATTTTTTATAAGAAGTCTGTGGATAGACTGTTTGAAATCATTGAGCTTCATCTCGATAGCATGATAGTTTGTATCTAGATAGTTGTCTATACGATGTTTTTCTTCTTTGAAAAGATATGAGAAACTTAAATCTTCCAATATATTTTTTAAAAAAGAGATACCTAAGCGGTGAGCAACTGGTGCATAAACTACAAGTGTTTCTTCTGAAATTCTTTTTTGTTTGTGTTCTGGAAGGGCATCCAGCGTAAGCATGTTATGAAGTCTGTCACAAAGTTTTACAACTAAAACTCTTACATCTTTTATACTAGCTAAAAGCATTTTTCTAAATGAAAGTGCAGATATAATAAGTTTTTCATCAGAACTAGATGGAACCAATTCTGCATCTCTAATATTTACAATCTTTGTGAGTCCGTCGACTAAATGTGCAACATCCTCTCCAAACATAGCCTGCACTTCATCAATGCTGACAAGGGTGTCTTCAACTATATCATGTAAGAGTGCGGCAATTGCCATAGCCTCATCATTTGTTACAGATGAAACTATACTGGCTACCAAAATTGGATGAACTATATAAGCTTCTCCACTTTTTCTGAACTGCTCTTTATGTGCCTGGGTAGAATATTCCAGTGCTTTTTTTAGTTCATCGCTAGGAGCAATATGGGAAAAAAGGTACGCGGTTGCTGAGTCAACATCATGTATATGTTTTACTTTTTCAACATCTACTTGACTCAAAGACAAAGGATTACTTCTCTATATCTATAAAGCCTTTAACGACTATAAGACCTTCAGCTATTTCCATAAGAGCTAAATCAGCAGCTTTTATGTTTTTTGAATCAATATTTAACTTACTTGGGGCACCGTTTAAAAGTTGGTCAGATCTTTTTGCCACAGCGATAGCCAACTGATAATTATCCATATTTGGATTTGCATCCAAAATTTTTGCTGTTAATTGTTCTATTCTCATTATATTCCTTTATTTTACAATTGAGCAATTTTGCATATTGCCATTTAATATATCTAATATATTGCCTTTTTTCGACATATCACATACAATAATCGGCAATGAATTATCTTTTGCCAATGCAATTGATGTATCATCCATAACTTTAATATTGTCATTAAGCGCCTGTTCATAAGTTAAGACTGATAATTTCACAGCATCACTGAATTTTGCAGGGTCCTTGTCATATACACCATCTACTTTAGTAGCTTTTATAATAACTTCAGCGCCTATCTCAACTGCTCTAAGTGTTGCGGCTGTATCTGTCGTAAAGTATGGGTTACCAGTGCCAGCTGCAAAAATAACAACACGACCCTTTTCTAAATGACGAACAGCTTTGCGGTTTATATACGGCTCAGCAATCTGTTCCATTTTGATAGCAGTTTGCATGCGGACTTCAAGACCGGCATGTTCACAAGCTTCCTGCATTGCAACACCGTTGATGACTGTTGCCAGCATTCCCATGTAATCCGCTGAAGTTCTTTTAATAATCCCATCTTTAGCAGCAGCAACACCACGAATAATATTCCCACCTCCAATAACGATGCCGACTTCTATATTGGCATCAACCAATGACTTGATCTCTTGGGCAATATATTTCAATATCTGTGTGTCAATTCCATGACCTGCTTCACCAGCAAGAGCTTCACCCGAAAACTTAACCAAAACGCGTTTGTTAGCCATGATACACCTTGTATATAAAATCCGCGAATTATACTTAAAAATGTCTTTAATATTGCTTTGAAACATAAAATTTACTTTGAATAAAATAGGTGATTTTTTTACACTCGTTCTACTATTGCCATATTGTAAGTATATTTCCATTACAATTATAGCTATAAATTTAAAAATCTAAATATATAAAGTGAGTAGATGGATTGGCTAAACTTTTTTGAATCAAAAACGCAACTAAAACACAAATTCGGGCGTGGTATAAATGCTAATATTTCTCCAAATGAAGAGGAATTTTTTAACAAATCTTACGAAGCATTTGAAAAAAAAGATATTTTAAATGCTTATGATTATTTTCTGAAATCACTTGAAAACTTCTCCAATAAAACTTCAAATCTCAATGTCACAACCCAAATAGAAGAGGATAAACTTCATTTTGAAATTTATCAGGGAACGGCAAGGGTACTGGGACATGTCACTGAAGAGAATTTATATGCTGAAGTGATACTAACCAAAAAAGACTCTGCACATGTAGCTTTAAAAAGATACATTTTAGAAAGAAATTATCAACTGACATACGCTTATTATTTTAGTGATGATGAATATATAAAATTAAAACTCTATTTTAACAACATTACTATGAGCCCCCAAAAAATATTTTTTCCTCTTCGTGAAATAGCACTAAATGCAGATTTTGACAAAGAATATGTAAGAAATGAATTTCCGGATGTTGTAATAGAGGATATTGGACATTTAACACCTATAGATGAAAATGAACTACAGATTAAATATGA
Organism: uncultured Sulfurimonas sp.; assembly: GCA_937900945.1. GTDB lineage: Bacteria > Campylobacterota > Campylobacteria > Campylobacterales > Sulfurimonadaceae > Sulfurimonas. The sequence goes on from CALCGG010000202.1 coordinate 9,475, forward strand.
TTTTGTACATAAATGGATAGATGAACTAAGAGAAAAAATAAATACTTTTCCTTCCAATGACAACGCTGGAATGCAGGCATTCGCATTGCTGTATCTTCTTTTTAAAATAGACTATCTAATAGTACCAAAGTATAATATTTATCAAAAAATAAGCAAAAAAATTCAAGAGTATTTTAGTGATGAAAATTCTCTCACAGAAGCAAAAAATGAAGAATTAAAAGATTATATACAAGAATTAAGAGAGATGCCTTTTCAAGAATTTAGCACAAGTTTTTATGATACCAAATACACTTTTAATCCAACAGAGAGAACCTCACATGAAGAGATCAGCATTTTCATAACTGAGTCTTTGTCAAAAATAAGATGGTATAAAAACAACAGATACAATCAGATTATTCCAATAATATATAAATATATTGCTTTTTATATTCTCTATAACTATGGAATTCATCCTGTGACAAGAGGTTTGCTTCATATGCTTGTAGAAATTCAGAATCCAAGTTTTTTCAAAAAGTTTGACTATGAATTACTTTATAATGAAGAAAAATCGTCATTCTCAAAAAGAACAATTATTGCAAACATAGAAGAAATTATTTCACCCTACAAAAATCGCTATAAATTGCTCAAACCATTTGGAGATGAATTAAACTATTCATCTCTCAACGAATTTAGCAATAGTTTTTATCTGCAACTAAAAAATCTGAATTTTGAGAATGTATCATGAATACTCAAGCCATACTTGAAATATATATAGAAAATATTATACAGATTATGACCCCTTATGGAAGCGGAAGCGGTTTTGTAATAGATGGGCTCATAATAACAAACTCACATGTAGTAGGTGGACTTAAAGAAGTTGTGATTTCTGCAAAAAATCTAAAAAGAAGTATTGCTAAAGTTGTATATGATGACCCATATTATGATTTGGCTTTTATTAAATTTGATTTGGAAAAACCAAAAGTAGAACTGAAACTCTCAACAAAAAATGTAGAAAATGGAGATACTACAATAGCAATCGGTCATCCATACGGGCTTAATTATACAGCAACTGAAGGGATAGTTTCACGTGCTTCAAGACTTCAAGGTGAGTTAGAATATATACAGATAGATGCTGCAATAAATCCGGGAAATAGCGGAGGTCCTCTTTTAAATACAGACGGTGATGTTATCGGTGTAAATACTTTTATTATACAAAACTCTAACAATCTAGGGTTTGCTCTGCCATATTTTTATGTTCAAGAAGCTATGGAGATGTTTAATAAGCTAGGTAGAGATAATATCATCAAATGTAACTCTTGCAAGAATTTGATAAAAGAAGAAGAGATAAAAAACGATTACTGTCCTATATGCGGCATTAAACTCGAAATAGCAAAATTAAGAAGAAAAGGATACAGAGCTACGGGTGCATCAAAAATGGTTGAAGATATTTTAAGTTCTTTAGACATAAATGTAACTCTATCCAGAAGAAGCCAAGCATCTTGGAGAATAGATAATGGAAGTGCAAGAGTTGATATAAACTACTATGAAAATGGAATTATTATAGGTGATTCAAAATTGTGTGGCATACCGCAAGAAAATGTTGATACTATCTATGACTACTTGTTAAAAGAGAATAATAAGCTATCCTACTTGCAATTTTCTATCAATGAAAACAGTATATATCTATCATATTTAATAGTTGATTCATCATTAACTCTAAAAGAGGGTAAAATTGCATTTGAGAGTCTCCTTAAGTATTCAGATAAATATGATGATATTTTGATTAATAAATTTGGTGCTATAAAACAACAAAGAGAAGAAGACTAAATTTACTTGCAAATTGTAGGGATAATTTTTCTTTTTTTATATAATATATGAAAAAAGATAAATAAAAAAGAAAAAAAAGGAATAGTTACATGTCAATATTTTTAGAATTCAAAATAGATTTAGGTACATTCATAAAAGAATTAAATACAAAACTCCAAGAGAACAATACAAAAATAGAGATGCTGTTAAAAGTTAAAAATAAAACATATGCAAATTTTGTAAAACCTATGCAGATGATGGAAGAGTCTTTAGACCAATTTTTCACACCTCTCTCACATATAAACTCGGTGAATAATACAGATGAGACTCAGAAGGTTTATGCTGAATCTTTGCCGATAATAACAGAGTATTCTACAAAACTTTCACAAAATATAGAGATATATAAAGCATATAAAGAGATTAGACAAAATGAAGAACAATCCCTCAATCATGAACAAAATAGAGTTTTAGACTTAAATATTCTGCACTTTGAACTCAGCGGTGCTCATTTAGAGGAAAAAACAAAAGCAAGACTTCAAGAGATAAATATCAGAAAAAGTGAGTTATCAAATAACTTCTCACAAAATATATTAGATGCAACAAATGAGTATGAATACATTATTACTGACGAAAAAGATATAGAAGGATTACCTCAGAGTGACATTGAAACTGCAAAGTTTGAAGAAGATGAAATTTCAAAGTACAGATTTACACTCCAGATGCCATCATACATAGCTTACATGACATATGGAAAAAATGGAAAAATAAGAGAGGAACTTTACAAGGCTTATGTTACAAGAGCTCCTCAAAATGCGCAAATAATTGATGAATTATTATCACTTAAAGATGAGATGAGCAAGCTTCTAGGATTTGAGAATTATGCCTCCTATTCAATAGCGAGCAAAATGGCGCCTAGCGAAGATAAGGTACTTGAATTTTTAAACACCTTAGTACAAAAATCAAAAAAACAAGCGAAAGAGGAACTTGAAGTTTTACAAAAAATGAGTAAAAAACCTCTTCAAAGCTTTGATACTGCCTATTACAGCGAAATTCTAAAAAAAGAGCAATATGATTTTGATGAAGAACTTTATCGCCCCTATTTTGAGCAAACAAGTGTTGTAAATGGGATGTTTAGCTTTTTGAATAAATTGTTTGGAATAGAGTTCAAAAAAATTGATGAACCGTTATGGGATGAAAAAGCATCTGCTTATGATTTATATATACATGAAAAATTAAAAGCAAGGCTTTATATTGATTTAGAAGCAAGAAAAGGAAAAAGCGGCGGAGCTTGGATGCACAATTGGCAAACGCACTACACAGATGAAAATGGGGAGGAGCAACTGGCTTCAGCCTTCATAGTTTGTAATTTTCCGGCTTCAACAGAGAAAACTCCATCACTTTTACGACATGATGATGTGGTAACTCTCTTCCATGAAATGGGACATGTAATCCATCACCTCTTAAGCAATGTAAATGAAAATGAAGTAAGCGGTGTGCATGGAGTTGAGTGGGATGCAGTTGAATTTCCATCACAGTTTTTAGAGAACTTTGCTTATGAACCTGAGGTATTAAAACTCTTTGCAACACACTATAAAACCGGAGAGATAATATCTGATGAGATGATAGATAAACTTGTAAGGAGCAAAAACTTTTTATCTGCTCTTGGCATGTTAAGACAATTAGAACTTTCAATATTCGATTTTGCTCTTCACACAAAGCTGTATCAGGGAGATGAAGTACAAGACGTACTTGATAGCATCAGAAAAGACACAGCACTTATCAAGTCCCCTAGTTACAATAAATTTCAAAATGGATTTTCACACATCTTTGCCGGCGGTTATGCAGCGGGATATTATAGCTATAAATGGGCAGAGGTCTTGAGTGCGGATGCATTTTTCAGCGTAGTTGACGAGGGGATATTTAACTCACCGACCGCTAAAGGCTATTTAGATATTGTATTAAATAGTGGAGGTTCAAAAAATATGCAGGAGCTCTTTTATTCCCTTATGCAAAGAGAACCAAATCCTGATAACTTACTAAGGCTCAATGGCATCAAAGAGTGAGAGTACTTGTTCTTTTACTCTTATGCATCACTTTTGTTTTTGGAGATAAAATATTGACTCTAGCTACCTATAATGTTGAAAACTTATTTGATTTACAAAAAAATGGAAATGAATATGAAGAATACATTCCCAATGGTATATCAAAATGGAACCAAAAAAACTACAAAATTAAACTAGAAAATATATCTCAAGTAATCAAAGATATAAATGCAGATATTATAGCAATAGAGGAGATAGAGACTCTTGGGGCATTAAAAGATTTAAGGTTTGTGCTAAAACAAAATGGTTTGTATTATCAGTACTATAAAATTGCAGATAGTAAAAACACAACCATTAAAGTAGCAATATTAAGCAAAATACCTTTTGTATATGCAAAAGAGGTAAGCGTTACAGCCTCATACAAATACAGAAATATTTTAGAGGCTAAATTTAAAATAGACAATAAAGAATTATATATTTTTGTGAATCATTGGAAAGCGAAGAGTGAAGCAGAGAGCCAACGCATAATCTCAGCAAAAGCACTAACTAAAAGAATTAAACAGATAGGCTATGATAAAAATATCATTTTACTAGGTGATTTTAATTCCGATTATGAAGAGTATGAAAAATTTAAAAGAAATAGAAAACTTAATGATACAAATGGAAAAACTGGAATCAACCATGTGCTAAAAACAATAGATCAGACTAGAACAGCTTCACAAACAAAATATAAAGAATATAACTTTTATAACCTTTGGTATGATACAAATGAAGATGAAAGGTTTAGCTATATATTTAGAGGGAAAAAAGAAACACTTGATAATATCTTAATATCTCAACCTTTATTAAAAAATAGAAATATTTATTATAAAGAAGGGAGTATAAGTTCATATAAGCCTAGCTATCTGCTAAAAGGTAAAAAGATATACAGATGGCAGACAAGCAGGAAAAAACCTTATATTCATAAAGGAAAAGGGTATTCAGACCATCTTCCAGTAGTAGCGAGATTTATAGTAACTAATTAAGACACCAATCAATCTCTTTTTGTCCACATGCCAATAAATATTTATTTGCATGTGAGAATGGCTTAGAACCAAAAAAACCTCTATGTGAAGAAAGAGGAGAAGGGTGTGGAGCTTTTAATATAAGATGTTTTTTTTCATCAATAAATACAGCCTTCTTTTGAGAAGGATTTCCCCATAAAATAAAAACAATATTTTCATACGCCAAAGACATTTTTTTTATTACACTGTCTGTAAAAGTTTCCCAGCCAATATTTTTATGGGAATTAGCTTTGCCTTCTTCAACAGTCAGAACACTGTTAATAAGTAAAACACCTTCATTAGCCCATTTTGTAAGATCTCCACATGTAGGAGGTTTGCATCCTACATCATCAACTAATTCTTTGAATATATTTTTCAAAGAAGGTGGGATTTTGCACTCACAACAAACAGAAAAAGCCAGACCATTAGCTTGATTAGCCCCATGATATGGGTCTTGTCCTATTATTACAACTTTTACTTTATCTGAAGGTAGTAAATTAAAAGCTCTAAAAATATTCTCATATTTTGGAAAGATAGTTTTCATCTCATATTGGGTTTTTATATTTTGTTGCAGTTGAATGAAATAATCTTTATGTAACTCATCAGTTAAAAAAAATTTCCAATTATCATTTAGTGTCATTATATGCCAATTTAGTAAAGTTATTGTAATTATAGT
>CALCGG010000203.1 GCA_937900945.1 uncultured Sulfurimonas sp.
AGAGTAAAGCTGTCAGTTTCTGTTACACCCTCAACATCAGTAGTATTGCTGGTAAGTTCATACTGATACGTTGCTACTCCTGTTGCACTGTCGTAGCTAGTAATTGTTAATGTACCACTAGTACCATTTATAATATTATCATTACCTAAATTCGCAATGGCTATAGTTGTGCCATTGATAGTAACACTTGTAATCTGATGTAATCCATCCGGATCTGATATTGTAAAAGTACCATAAGCAAATTCTGTATTTGCGTCTGCGTTTGAACCTGTTGCTAAACCTGATTCGTATGCAAGGTCATTTACCCCTGAAACCGAGATAGTTGGTGCATCATTTGTACCTGTTGCATCTGCCAGTTCATCAATGACAGTACCCTGTAAAGGAACACCGGTATCTGGGTATCTGTTAAAACCAAGAACACTTGATTCAGCAACTACATCATAAGGAGTATAAGAGGAACTGCCTAACACTCCTTCTTCACCGGCAGCTGTTTCAAGTTCATCAGCCGCTGTTTCATCAGCCGTAGCCAAAATATCAGATAAACTTTTATCACTGGCTATATTCTCCATAGCATCAGCACCGGCAATTACCGAACCGTCAGCGAATACTCTAAAAGCACCTTCATAAGCTGTTTCTTCCGGAAGTGCTAAATACTTGATTTGAAATAAGGCATTTTCATCTGTGCTGATAATTTGCTCGCCCTCGTATAAGAAACCATCACTCATGGCATCACGAACTGAACCATCTGCACTTATGATTTTCACATTACCTATTACAACTTCTATTTTACCTATTACATTTCCAGTAGCCATCTCACACCTCCACTTTTTATTTATAGAGAGAATTATATAAAAACAGTATGGAGAAAGTATGGAGAAAAGTTACAGCTTTAACCACTCTTCGATTTTAATACCGTAACTTGCTAGGATTTCTTCCCCTCTTGCTTCATCTTTAGCTTGAATATAGAGGTTTAGATGCTCATTATACTGGTCCGGTATCATTAAAATCCAGTCGTCTTTATCTGTCCAAATTTTGACGCCATCGACTGTAGATATCCTTTTGCCTTTTGCATCTTCAAGGAACATGCGCATCATTTTTCCTTTTAAGGCTTGCGAACATTCCACCTTAAATGAGTGATAGTAAAAGCTTGGGATTGAAGCAATGATATCTGAGAGTTTCACTTGATAAAAGGACATCAACTCTAAGATTTTAAGGGTAGCATACATAGAATCCCTATGCACTGCAAACTCTGTAAAACTAAAATTTCCTTCACCCGTAGCTATGAGATTATATTGTTTCAATTGCTCTGCTTTGAAGCTGGAGTATTTTCCTCTATTGATTTCAAGAGAGTCAAAATAATTTATGTCACATGCCCAAGTTGGCAGAAAAACCCGCTTTGTAGTGTTTTTAGCTTTGGCATCTATATTTAAAAGTGTCAACACAACATCAAGTGCCGTCTGTTTTTCAAGCACAGTTCCTTTGTCACATACAATATCCAAGCGTTGCTCATCCGGATGGAGCATAAAACCGGCAGTAAGATTGAGTGCTTTAACAACATCGCTTATATCTTCCCTTGACTGTTTGAGTAATGTTTTAAAATTAGAAAGTCGTTGTTCATTTGGATGGGCATTAAATATAATATCATCCACTTCCATATCGGCTAAAATATCTGGAAATACTTCAGATGTCTTGCCATGCATCACATCAATCGCTACACGGCATTTATAACAATTAAATGAATTTGCCTGTAGAATTTCTATCATATCTTTTTTATAACGCAAGAGCTCTTTGGCATTATCAGATTCAAGAATTTGACCAGTCTTTGAAAAGTCCACACGGCGAAACTGCTCTTTAAAAAATGCTTTTTCAACTTTTTTTGCTAAATCACTGCTTACATGTAAGCCTTCTTCATTGTAAAAAGTGATGACTGTGCTTGTCGGGTCGTCAATCTTTTGGGAAAAATGTACACCGGCAACATAATCTTTATTTATTGAAAGGTTGTAGCGGGCTACAGAAACTGACATGTTTTTATAATCAACCACATCTATGCCGGCCGAGAGTAAACCTCCTAAAAAAGAGCGTTTGAGCATATTTGAATTTTTAAAATAGTCTCGTGAAACAACTACTTTTGAGCCTACAGGAAGCTGTGCACTAAAGGCTTCAGCCAACTTCGTAGCCATCTCACATGTGATCTCAACATTGGACTTTCCTAGAACTACCCCATTTTCAAAAATCGAATTTTTATATTTGTTCCCAAGAACCATGTTATGGCTCACAATAGAAGCGTCCTCTATGAATTTATTCGGCCAGATTGTCACATCTTTTTCTATGGTTACCAGTTGACCTATTTCGCAGCCCTCAGCCAAAATCATGCCGGCTTTGGCGGTAACATTTCTACCTATCTCGTTATGATTACAAATCACACAGCCATCAAGAATAACATTATGTTTGATATCAACGTCATTCCAAATAACGGTATTACGAATCTTGCAGTCCTTCTCAATACTCACATTATTTCCAATGACAACATTGCTCAGCTTTACATTCTTTCCTATAGAGACATTTTCTCCCAAAACGACAGTGCCGATAATCTCAACACTTTTATCAAGTGCATGTCTGGTTTTAGTAAAAAGTCTGCCATCGGGATATTTCTTTTTTTCACCATCTATGTGGAGTTTAATCTTTTTGTGCAAAAGGTCATCATACACATCGCGATAACTCTCCGGATTACCTACATCGCGCCAATACCCTTCGGCATTACCTGCCATGATGTCAATCCCTTTGCTCATCAAAAGCGGAAAAAGATCTTTTGCAAAATCAAAATTTTCATGTTCAGGTATATACTCAAGAATCTCCGGCTCGATAATATATATGCCGGTATTTATGGTATCGCTAAAAACCTCTCCCCAGCTTGGCTTTTCAAGAAACTTCTCGATTTTCCCCTCTTTGTTTGCTATAACCACGCCAAACTCTAAAGGATTCTCAACCGATGTCAAAGTGATTGTCAGTTTTGATTTTTTTTCTTTGTGGTAGTCAAAAATTTTCTTAAAATCAAAATTGGTAACCAAGTCGCCACTGATGATGATGAAGTTCTCATCAGCAATCAGCTCCTGTGCCAGCTTGACCGCACCTGCCGTGCCATAGTCATCATCCGGAATGATATAGGTTATTTTTATTCCTAAATCACTGCCGTCCTTAAAGTAGTCCTGTATAACTTCAGGTTTGAAATAGAGCAGAACGATAAACTCAGTAATGCCTAAATCTTTAAGCATCACCATAGTATGTTCCATCATCGGTTTATTTAAGATTGGTAACATTGGTTTTGGAATAGAATGTGTAAGCGGTTGGATTCTAGTACCAAAACCACCAGCCATCACAACTGCTTTCATAGCATGCTCCTTGTCTGTTGCTGAAATCTTAGTAAAAGACTATGGAGAGATTATGAAGAACATAAAATTCTATTCTTCATAATCTCTCCATAGTTTTTTATTAGGATTATGAATATAAAAGTTGATTGACTTTAGAAAGAGGAATGATACATGTACACATTAAATCATCAATATAAAAATGATGAGCAGCTTGAATTTTGGTTAAAAGAAAATGTATTTTCTTCAAAAAAAGAGTGCTTGGTACAGTTTTTTTGCGGAATACCTGAGGCTGATATCATGCAAAAGGTAGCCCAAAAATTAGAGCAAGAGCTTCCAAATGCCCATATCATAGGAACGACTACGGATGGGGAGATTATGAATGACAGAGTCAGCACGAAAGAGATAATCATAAGTGTCACTGTCTTTGAAAAAAGCACACTTGAGTCCGTCGGAATTTCTTACGAAACCAACTCCTTTGACATGGGCTGTGAGATTGCAAAAAAGCTTGATACTAAAGATGCGAAAGCAATGATTTTATTTACGACAGGTTTGGCTATAAATGGAGAGGTATTTTTAAAGGGGATAAAAAGCTTATCTAAAGAGGATTACCTAATCGCAGGTGCTATGGCAGGAGATAATGCTACATTTGTGCAAACATATGTAAGCCATCAGGGTAAAGTTATAGCAGAAGGCGCTGTGGGTGTTGTTATAAAAGGTAAAGAATTATATGCGAAAAATAACTATAAACTAGGATGGCAAGCAGTTGGCTTACCGATGCTGGTAACTAAGAGTCGTGAGAATAGAGTCTTTGAAGTAGACGGAAAATCGATTGTCAGCGTTTATGAAAAGTACTTTGGCAAAGTGGCTTCCAACAAGCTTCCTAAAATTGGTATAGAAATTCCTTTGATGATAGACAGAAATGGTGTACCTATAGCCAGAGCATGTATAAATAAGTTTGAGGATGGCTCCTTGCTTTTTGCAGGTAATATTGAAGAGGGGGAGACAGTCCATTTTGCAATAGGCAGTCTGGATGTAATTTTAAGAGAATCATCTGCTATATGTGCTGACTTTAAAAATACATTTATGCCAGAGAGTCTTTTTGTATATTCCTGCATGGCAAGAAGACGATTGCTTAAAAGTGAGAGTTCTTTTGAGCTAAAGAAATTCTCAAAGCTGTGCCCGGTATCCGGATTTTATGGAAATGGTGAATTTTTTTCAAATAAAGAAGATGCTTATCTTTTAAATGAAACTATGACTGTTTTAGCACTGAGTGAGAAAGATATACAACACAACACTGTAAATGATAGAGTAGAAAATATTGAAGATGATTTTGAAGATGATAACGATATGATGGATGCATTAACTCATATGACGAATGTCATAGCAAGAGAGTGGCAAGCCAAAGTAGATCAAGAGTTAGTAAGAAAGGAAGAAGAAAATAGATTGAACTTCCAAACGAATAAACTTATACAAATGGGTGAGATGATAGGGATGATAGCACATCAATGGAGACAGCCGTTAAATGCCATAAGTGCAACTGCTATTAACCTCTCCCTTCTTTCAGGTATGAGCAAACTTGAACCGCAAAAAGTCCAAACAAGCAGTGAGTTTATACAAAACCAGTGTCAGAAAATGTCAAAAACCATAGATACCTTTATGAACTTTGTACAACCGGCAAAAGAGAGCAAAGCCTTTAGATTGTCACACATGCTTGGAGTGATTATGGAGATAATGGGACCCCAGTTAATCAACCACAATATACAAGTGAATGTGAATGTAACAAATGACAACATCTCCATGGTAGGTTATGAAGACCTGCTCGAACAAGTAGTCTTAAACTTACTCTCAAATTCAAGGGATGCCTTCGATGCACTGGAAAAAGCAAATAAATATATAGATATAACAGTAGTCATGAGCGCAAATGTGCCGGTTATAATCATAGAAGATAATGCCGGCGGGATAGCAGAAGATGTGAGGGAGAAAATATTCAACCCGTATTTTACAACAAAAGAGCAGGGTAAGGGCACTGGAATAGGGCTTTATATGAGCATGGATATTATGAAGCAGAGTTTTAATGGAGATATTATTTATAAACCTATTGATAACGGAAGCCGTTTTGAAATCTTTTGTGCTCAAGTAAATGGGGGGGATGGAATCACACATAATATGATATAATCTTCCACTTTAAATTTACAAAGAGCTGCTGTGGATAAAAAAATACTACATGAAATTGAAAACTATTTACATCAGATAATCAGTCATTCTGAGCATATTGTGGAATTGAAGAGTTGTTCTGACGTAGCTGATTATGCGGCAAAGATAAAAAAAAGTGCCTACAATATAGATGCAATGATAAGTGACAATGCTGCTAACAAAAAAGAAGTTGCTATCTCTAAAGATAGTTTAGATGCAATTGATTTTGGGCAGTTTGTTGGAATAAAGGTTATGATTGTTGATGATATTGAGGAAAATATTGAAATAATGGAAAATATTTTTAAAACATTTTCATGTGAAATAATCTCAGCAAACAGTGGTGAAGAAGCTATAAAGATTTATAAAAGTGGTTTTTCTCCTGAGATTGTCTGCATGGATATCATCATGCCGGGCATGGATGGCGCAGAAGCAGCAAGACAACTCAGAACGTTAGGCTCGAAGGCTTTTTTTATAGCAGTGAGTGCTCTCAAGAATCAGCCAAAAAATATTACATCTGTTTTTGACTCTTGGTTGCCTAAACCTTTTACTATAGAACATATTGTCGGAACTTTACTCGAATACAAATCTAGGCAAGAGGTACATTCGGCAGATGATAATTCTCAATTTAAGCTAGAGATAGATGAAGATATAAAAGATGAACTTTTAGAATATGCCAGAAATGGCGCCTATACTTCACTTGCTACTCTTATACAAACACTCCCCGATACAAAATCAAAATCATTTTTACAAGTTACCCTTAAAAAAATGAACTTTGATTCCATAATAAAATCCATAGTTTCTCCATAAAGTGATGCTACTATTTTCATTAGATAATAAAATCTTCAAAAAGGATTGTCTGTGATTTTAGATGAAAGTGATAGACCTAAGGTTTTGATTGTTGATGATCAGCCTGAAAACTTAGCAATTTTAGCCGACATGCTAGAAGATATGAAGATAGATCTTTTTGTAGCGTCTAGTGGCGAAGAAGCATTGCAGAGACTTGAAACGAACCCGATAGACCTTGTTTTACTAGATATCATTATGCCTGAGATGGATGGCTATACTGTATGTGAAACAATTAAAAACAATCCAAAAACAAGGGATATTTTAGTTGTTTTTGTATCTATCCTTTATAGTATAGAAGACAAACTCAAAGGTTTTTCCTATGGAGCGGATGATTACATCTCAAAACCGCTTATACAACAAGAATTAGTTGACAGAGTATCACTGCATCTTCACAAAAGAATGGTTTTTCAGTCACTTAAACGCTTGTTGCGCAGGTCTTACCATGAGCTGTACAATCCTTTAGCCATCATCAACACTTCATTAGAGATGCAAAACATAAAATACGGTAACAGCCGCTACATGGATGCTATCGCGGTAGCATCAAAAACACTTCAATTGGTCTATGATGATTTATACTACTCACTCAGTACGACAAGGCAAGAAGAAGCGGTGATAAAAATAGATTTAGTTAA
>CALCGG010000204.1 GCA_937900945.1 uncultured Sulfurimonas sp.
TGACCAAGTGATTAACAGTCACCTACTCTACCGCTGAGCTAATCCGGAATGTTTATTGAGCCGAAATTATACTTTATGAGTTATCAAAAGTCAAGCGTTTTTACCGCTTTTTGAGTTTTCTTTTTAGATTGGCATGTGGGACTAAAAAGTCTAAGTTTCCCACTGATTTCGTTACGATTATCTGTTCTTTTATGAGTTGTTTGAGCCTGTTTTTACTGTCATCATCAAACAGTAAATCTATATCATCATGAGTGAGTGGTCTTTTATCTAAAGTGTTTATAATCTCGTCGTTTGTATAGCTGGAATTATTTGGTTCAGCATGGATTCTTGAAGCTATATGAATCGGTAAATTGCTCTCAAACATTAAAGATATGTCATGCAACTCTTTATAGCTGATTCCTGCAACTGGATATGCCGGCGGTCTATCTATCGTCCCTAAATCTATTCTAGTACAATCAATATTTTTTAAAACATCGTTTAATTTAGCAACTTCTTCTTTCGTATCATTTAAGCCATGAACAAAAAGTATTTCTATAAAGAGCTTGCCTTGATAGACTTTACTGAACGCTATAACCTTTTGTACAATATTTTCGATTTGAATGCTTACATGTGGTCTATCAATCTTTTTAAATACATCACTGCTTACAGCATCAAGTGATAATTTCACTTGGTCTAATTTTAGGAGTGTATGGAATACATTTTTATTTACCAGTGTTGCACTATTGGTCAGTATTAATGTTTGAGTTGAACCTTTGATTTTGTCTATTTCATCCATGAGTTCTTCTAAAAAAGGGTAAAGTGTCGGTTCACCATTTGCCGTCAATGTTATGACATCTATTTTATCGTTAAGATGAAGCTTTAACTCGTCTATTATCTTTTCAACTTCAACGGTGTTATTTTGAGAATCAACTGTAGCCATTGGAGCAAGCTCGCAATAAAGACAATCAAAATTACACTGCTTTGAGCCTGGAGATAAGTCTACTCCCAGTGATGAGCCAAATCGGCGAGAGTTGATTGGTCCAAATATTATATTCATTTTATTTTCACTTTTGAAGAAGGTTGCACATGCGAAGAGAAAAGTGCATGTGAAGGGTATATGTTAAGATTTTTTACTAACTCTTTGACACTCACTGACAAAGTGTTTTGCATTTTCAACAGGTACATCCGGTAGGATTCCATGACCTAAGTTAAAAATATGTCTTGAAGTTCCCATAGTCTTTTGTATATCTTCTACTGAAGCTGTAGTTGCCTCTTTTGAATACAATCTACATGGTTCCATATTTCCTTGAAGAACATATTTGTCACCCAATTTTTCTTTTGCAAGTGCCATTGGAGTTGACCAATCCACGCCAAATACATCGAAGTTTCCATATACATTATCTAAAAATGCAGGTATCCCTTTTGGAAACATTATGATTGGAACTTCAGGATGTTTTTCTTTTAAATAATCAGCAATTTCTACCATGTATTTCCAAGAAAATTCATCATATTTACTTGGCTCAATTGCTGCTGCCCAAGAGTCAAATATTTGAACTACATCTATTCCGGCTTCTATCTGCTTTTCCATGTACAGCTTTACAACTTCAGTAACTTTTGCAAGTATTTTGTGTAAAAGTTCAGGGTTGGAGTACATCATTTTTTTACAAATATTGTAAGTTTTTGTACCTTGTCCTTCTATCATGTAAGTTGCCAATGTCCACGGAGCGCCCGTAAAACCGATGAGCGCTTTGTCATCTGCTAACTGCTCTTTTATAAGCTTGATGGTGTCGTAAACATAAGTTAGTTTTGAAGCAGCTTCTTCACCGCCGATAAGTCTATCTAAGTCAGCTTCATTCTCAAGTGGGTCATTAAACTTAGGACCTTCACCTTTGATAAACTCCAAGTCCATACCCATCTCATCAGGAATAACAAGAATATCACTAAAAAGTATAGCAGCGTCAACACCGACAATATCAACCGGCTGAAGAGTTACTTCACAAGCTTTTTTAGGGTCATGACAAAGGTTTAAAAAGTTTCCGGCTTCTGCACGAACTTTCATGTACTCAGGAAGATATCTTCCAGCTTGTCTCATCATCCAAACCGGAGTGTATGGGGTCTCTTTTCCAAAACATGCATCTACAAATATTTTACTCATTTTTAGTCCTTTGATTTATTATTATTTTGTTGTGTTCACTTAATGACTTTTCCCAACTTTACTAAGAAAAAATAAACCAACAGCCACAGCAGTAATGGAAAGTGAGAAATACAACATCTCTAAAGCGCCATGATACTCAGTATGTCCAACTTTTTGAAAAAATCCAACCACTAAGACCATAACAATTACTTTTGAGATTTTATCTTTTAGCTGGTCTAGCGAATGGATAGATAAAATTTTATTTTCTTTTCCCTCTTCATCTTTTGCTGCATCAATTTCTGATATAAACAGTTCATATAAACCAAAAGAGAAAAGGAGCATTACAACACCGATAAGGTACAAATCAACAGCGCCTATAATCCCGCCAACTACATCTTCATGAAAAGTTTGAGAGTGTTCATGTGAAATATATGTATTTATGACAAACTTTGCGGTGTCATAAACATCGAAGCTTGCAACAATAAACAGTACAACGGCTCCAATAAGACCAAAAACTACAGCAAGTAAAATAATAAATCTGGAACTCCACAAAGTACTTTCAAATATTTTTTCTAACATGACTATTTTTCACCTTCCATTTCTACCCATTTTTGAGCAATTCTTACAGCATTTGTAGCAGCACCAACCCTTAAGTTATCGGCAACTATAAACATGTGAATCATATTTTTTCTAAATGGATCATTTCTAATTCTTCCTACAAATGTCTCATTCTTATCCATACATGTAGCAGGCATTGGGTAAAGTTTCTCTTCTGGCTTATCCAAAACAACAATATTTGGAGCTTTTGAGAGAAGTTCTCTTACTTCTTTTGCATTTACATCACTGTCAAATGTAAGAGTAAGTGATTCTGCATGACCGCGAAGAGTTGGAACACGAACACATGTAGCACTTACTTCTATGTTTTTATGCATGATCTTAGTAGTTTCATTTACCATCTTCATCTCTTCTTTTGTGTATCCATTTTCAGTAAACACATCAATTTGAGGGATAACATTCAGAGCTATTTGATGAGGAAACTTGTTGTGCTCTGATGCATCCAGTTTAAACGCGAAAAAGTCCTGCATTTGAGTCACAAGTTCTTCCATAGCAGATTTTCCGCCGCCAGATGTAGCTTGGTAAGTACTTACATCCACTCTAACCAAGTCATAAGCTGTGTCAAGAGGTTTAAGTGTTTGAACCATTTCTATTGTAGAACAGTTAGGGTTTGCAATAATTCCTGTATTTTTCCATAGAGCAATATCTTCAGGATTCACTTCAGGAACGACTAAAGGTACCTTTGGATCCATTCTATAGTGTGATGTATTGTCAATTACAACTGCTCCAGCTTTTACAGCGTAAGAAGCAAATTCTGCAGTAACAGCTCCGCCGGCACTGAAAAGTGCAATTTCTACTTCTTGTTCTTCAAAAACAGTCTTTGTCAACTCTATAATTGGTAAATCTTTACCATGAAATGAAACTGTTTTACCAAGACTTCTTGCACTTGCAAGTGGAATTAACTTATTTAATGGGAAATCAATCTCTTGTAAAACTGCCAATATCTCTTCACCAACTGCACCATTTGCTCCAACTACCGCTACATTATATTTTTTACTCATTTTCTACTCCTATTTTCTGTTTTGTAAGTAAAGTTCATTTACTTGTATTTCATTATTTTCACTTAAAATCACTGCTCTCTCAACCACTGAAATAAGTTCTCTGATATTTCCAGGCCAGCTATATGACAATAATTCATCCTTAGCTTCATCTGAAAAGCATTTAACTTCAAAGCCATATTTTTCACAATTTTGTATTAAAGAAGCCTCTGCTATTTGTATAATTTCATCTTTTCTCTCTGTTAATGGTGGGATAAGTATAGGTATAGTGTTTAAACGATAATACAAATCCTCTCTAAACTCACCATCTTTTATTTTATTTGTCAAATTCGCATTTGTTGCGGACACAACTCTGATGTCAATTTTTACACTTTTTGATGAGCCTAGTCTTCTCACCTCTTTTTCCTGCAAAGCACGAAGAAGTTTTGCTTGAACATTGTAGGGCATCTCACCTATTTCATCCAAAAAGAGGGTTCCGCCATTGGCAAGTTCAAACTGTCCAGCCTTTGCTTCGCTCGCATCAGTAAAAGCACCTTTTTCAAAGCCAAACAGCTCACTCTCTATAAGATTCTCAGGAATAGCAGCCATGTTGATTGCTATAAAAGGTTTTTTAGCTCTTAGAGAATTTTTATGGATGTAATTTGCAAAAACTTCTTTACCTACACCGCTTTGACCTAGAAGTAATATACTTGCATCTGTTTTAGAAGCGCGGTCAGCAATATTTATTACTTTATCCAAGACTTTCGATTTGCCTAAAAAACCACTAGTATCTTTTTTAGTTTTAGTGACTGTTTGTTGTACTTTTTGGATTTTGTCTTCTCTTTTTATGGCAGCAATCAATGTATCAATATCAAAAGGCTTCAGTAAAAAATCTTTTACACCTAAATGGATTGATTCTATTGCTCTTTGAAGCGTGGCATTTCCTGTCATGATAATAACTTCAAAACGGCCATTTAGCTCTTTAACAAACTCTATCCCATCCATTCCAGGCATATTTATATCTGTAATGACAAGGTTAAAACTATCATCAAGACTTTTTAGTGCATCTTTAGCATTTTTAAATGTTTTAATTTCAAACTCTTTAAAATCACCCATGGCAATTTCAAGAGATTTTCTCATATTGATATCGTCTTCAACTATTGCAATTTTCACTTAAAGAATACCCTTATTTTAAAGGGGAAATTCTAGCAAAATTATCATTAAAATCGACTTCGAAGCATGTTGTTTTTAGTGTAAGAATTGTTGTGGATTTGTTTATTGCATTTGTCGTTGATTCTTTATGTTCAACTTGAAGCCCTAAAGTATGAATAAAGTCAATAAATTCTGTTGAATTTTTTAAAATAATATCTTCTAAATCATCATTTTCATAACTATCTAAAATTAATGATTTAGTTGGTTCTCCTATGCATTTTTTCATACTTTTGGAGATATCAAGTGTTTCGTTGTATAAAATTGCATCTTTAACAACATATCGATAGGAAACTAGATAATCGCTTGCATTTAGCAACGTAGAACTAAATAAAAATAGTACTACTGAGCAAATTGAGAGTGAGAAATTGTAACTTCCATCTCTACTTCGCATAAACCGTCTTTAAAAGTTGTTTCAACAATATTTGCATTTCTTATCATAGCTTGAACTGAAGTACGAACTGTTGAGCGCTTCACCATCATATCTTTGATTAAGTCTTGGCCATCAATTCGAACACCTTTTACTTTCTCAGCTATTAATCTATAAGCATCGGCGACGGCAGCTCTCTTCGCCAGTGCATATGCTTGAGCCGGAGAATTTGTATTCATTGGAGCAACACCCTGTCCAGTAACACTAATACGAATACCTTCATTCTTTTTTAGTACTTGTTCTTCTTTTACCTCTGAACTCATTTCCTGCGATGCAACACTCGTTTCTTGAGAAACAGTACTCATATCATTATTTTGCATAGGCGTTTCAGCCATAAGTGAAGATGCACTCAGAAGCGCTACTAAAAGTAGAGAGTATTTCATATTGTTTCCTTAAATAGGCACGCAAAATTACGCGCCTTCTATTTTATTATTAATAATCTAGCAAAAGTTATTCCAAGTCTAAAGTTCCTGACTCTGATGATTCTTCATCCTCTTCATCTTCCTCTTTTTTAGGACAACGGGAGATGCTGGAGACATCATCACCTTTTACTATATATACACCGGATGTATTTCTGCTTGATTTAGAAATAGTCTGCATATCTACTCTAATCATTTTACCAGCATTTGTAAGCGCCATCATGTCCATAGTTTCATCAACCATCAGACA
>CALCGG010000205.1 GCA_937900945.1 uncultured Sulfurimonas sp.
TTTTCATCCAAGAGAGTGAAGCCGGAACTCCTTTTTCCTTTTTGATTGCAACAGAACTATTGGCTTTTTGCTCAGTTCTTTTAATCATAAATGCCACGCCATATTCCAACTCATTTGCACACTTATTTAAATTTTCAACTCCATTAAAGTTCATCGCCTCTACACAACAAACAAAAACTTCTTTCTCTTTTAAAAGGCTTAAAGCTCCCTGTTGCATGACACTGTATGAAGTGTTATCTCCACATGAGAGGGTTAATATCTCAGCCTTGTTTCCCTGAACTATCGAGTGATAAGAAGCGGCTGTGTTATATACAGAGTTTTGAAAAGATGTTGGACTGACGCTCTCACCGTTTTTGATAGACTCTAAAATATTGACAGTATCAATCAGTTCACCGTAGGCGCTTCCATACACCATAACCCCAGTTGTAAACTCGCACTTATGTGCCAGATTTATTACTATTTTTGAACTTCTGCTAAGACGTCTTCTTGTGAGCATATTCTTTACAAGCTCTTTTTCATTTAAATCTTCAAGTTTTAGAGAATTATGAAGAAGCGCTTTTTTAATAATTTCAACATTAATTTTCATAACACACTCCAAAAATAAGTGATACATTATTCCCGCCAAATGCGAATGAATTACTCAAGGCATAACGCATCTTCATTTTTTGAGCCTTAGCAACAAAGTTGAGTGAACTCTCATTGTTATCGCAATAGATTTGAGGGGGAAGAGTTTGCTTTTTTAATGCCTCTACGCAGATTATCGCTTCTATTGCACCTGCCGCACCGAGAGTATGTCCTATATTTGATTTTGATGAACTGACATGAACTTTATCACCAAATAGGGTTAATATAGCCTTAGCCTCCGCTGCATCATTTGCCTGAGTTCCAGTTCCATGCGCATTTATATAATCTATATCTTGTGCACTCAAAAAAGCATCGTTCAGAGCTTTTTGAATCGCTGTAGCAGCACCGAAGGCAGTCGGGTCAGGATTTGCTATGTGATGAGCATCACTACTGACTCCTGCGCCAACTAACTCTATGGAATTTCCCTGATGGATGTTTTGTAAAAGTAATACACCGATACCCTCTGCAACATTCATCCCTTTTCTTCCATTTTGAAAGGGAGTGCAAATCTCATCTGAAAGAATACCTAAAGAGCTAAATCCAAAGATGGTGGTTAAGCATATCTCATCTGCTCCGACAACTAAGATGTTTTCATAAGCTCCAACACCGATAAGCTCTTTTGCAACTTTTAAAGCATTGGCACTTGATGTACATGCGGTAGAAAATGAACGAGTTGATAAAAAACTGTATCTCTCATCCAGCATGGAAGCTATGGAATTTATTATATGTTTTTGTGTGTCAATATTATTGGTGCTATCTTCATGAAAGAAAATTTTTTCGGTGCTAGCCATTCCTCCAACGGAGGAACCGACCAATAAAAGAGTATTTGAATAATTGTCTAAAGTGGATAGGTTTAATACCTCTTCAACACTCTCGTACAACAAAGATTCAAAAGCGGTATTACCGGGAAATTTACCTATACATACAATTTTTTGGGGAACGATATTGTCAAAAGCGATTAAAGAGCTTTTTCCTTCAAAGATAGAGTATAGAGTCTGTTCAGTATTGCCACATGCAGTTCTGATTGAAGTTGCATTGATGTAAACTTTATTCAACTATTTAACTGCTCATTTATATAGGTTGTCAGCGATGCACAGGATGCAAAAATTGTTTCAACTTCAGCCATATTTGTAACTTTCACACCAAACTCTTTTTCTAAAATCAGTGTTAGCTCGATTGCATCTACAGAATCAAGACCTAAACCATCATCTCCAAAAAGGGGCATATCATCTTCAATCTCATCTGTGCTAATGTCTTCAAGGTTTAAGCCTTCTATTATTTTACTTTTTACAACTTCTATATCAACCATATTAAACATTCCTTGAAATATAAAAAGTTAATTATACTTAATAACTATTTATTATGTCCTGAAAACTTAATACAAAACAGACCTAGAATTTTATCAATTAATTAAAAAACTCTCAAGAAGAATTTATTTATTATTTCCAGACACCTTCAAGGTTATATCCACAATGCGGACATGTACCGTTTGCATCAAGCTCATTGACAACAAACTGTCCAATATTTCCACTTCTGTCAATTACCCTTTTTTTACATCTTGGACAGTATGTGGATTCATAATCTTCATTGTCTACATTTCCAACATAAACATACTTCAAACCCTCTTCTTGCCCTATTTTATAAGCACGTAAAAGTGTAGACTCAGGAGTACGTGGAACATCAAGCATTTTATATGTCGGATGAAATGCTGAGAGATGCCATGGCATAGAGACATCAAGATTTGCAATAAATTTTGCAATTGAACGAATTTCTTCATTTGAATCATTTTTACCCGGAATCAGCAAAGTTGTTATTTCCACCCATATTCCTTTTTCATGTGCATAAGTAACCGCATCAAGTACCGGTTTAAGCCTTGCTCCACATGTTTCTTTATAAAACTCTTCAGAAAAACTTTTAATGTCTATGTTCATTCCGTCTATATAGGGCGCAAGCAAGTCTATCGCTTTTCTCGTTTCAAACCCGCTTGTCACATAGATATTTTTTAAACCCTTCTCGTGAGCTATTTTTGCCGTGTCGTAAGTGTATTCAAAAAAAACGATTGGTTCATTATAGGTGTATGCAATCGAGTCGCAACTATTTTCTATTGCCATGTCAACAATACGCTCCGGAGGAAGTTCATGCCCTGTTATTTTATGATTATGCTCTTTTGGATATTGGGAGATGTCATAGTTTTGGCAGAACTTACAAGATAAATTACATCCAACTGTACCCACCGAAAAAGCCCTGCTTTTTGGCAAGAAATGAAACATTGGCTTTTTTTCTACGGGATCAACATTTACCGCAGCAGCTATCCCGTATACTAACAGTCTAAGCTCGCCGTCTTCAACTCTTCTGACACCGCATATACCATATTCACCCTCATCAAGTTTACATGACTGTGAGCACGCCTGACACAAGATTTTTCCGCTGTCTAGTTTTTTACTTAACCATGCTACATGTGACATCTTTTCCTCTCTCTTTACACTTTTATTATAGAGTATTCTACATAATAAATATGAAGAAAGTATGAATTCAATTTATTATCTCTTATTCGCTATAATTTTCCATTATTAAAAGGCTTATTGTAAATGAATAATTTTGAAGAATATTGTACTAAATTTGTTCAATCGGTTGGTTCTAAAGAGGGAGCAGTTAGTCCGGCTTTGGTTAATTCGGCATCTTTTGCTTATGGAACTCCAGAAACAGCTGAGGGGATTTTTGATGGAAGTGTTAAAAAACCGCTCTATTCCAGGATGGGGAATCCAACTACTGCTAAGTTAGAAAATATCTTAGCTGAAATGGATGGAGGGATTGGGGCAGTTGCTACAAGCTCTGGCATGGGAGCTACTGCTCTTGCAACTCTATCGCTTTTAGCAAGCGGAGATGAAATAATTTCCATAGGTGGGTTATTTGGCGGAACTTATTCCTTTTTTGATGAGACTTTAACTCGTTTTGGTATTCATACTCGTTTTTTTGATGTTGATGAATTTGACGCTATCAAAAATGCTATCAATAAAAATACAAAAATAATCTTTTTAGAGAGCGTTGGAAATCCAAATATGAGACTTCCGGATATTAAAAAAATCTCTGCTATCGCAAATGAAGCTGGGATTGCTTTAATAGTTGACAACACTATCACTCCGCTAAGTATCTCTCCGTTAAAACTAGGTGCAGACATCGTGGTTTATTCAACTACAAAGATTATCTCCGGAAATTCATCGGCTCTTGGCGGCTGTGCAGTATTTCGTGCCATAAACGATGGTGATGACAAATTTAAAACTCCAAGATATGATTTTTTAGCCAAATTCATAAAAGGTGCTGGAGAGATGGCTCTTATACCAAATGCCAAAAAAAGAGCCCTGAGAGACTTTGGAATGAGTGCAAATGCGCATGCCAGCTATCAAACTATGCTTGGACTTGAAACACTCCCCTTAAGGCTTGCAAGAGTTATTCAGAGCGTAGAAACAGTCGCAAAAGAGCTGAGCGAAAATGGGCTAAATATCAACCATCCGTGTTTAAAAGCACATGTACACCACGAAAGATATTTAAATGAATTTAAAAATGGCTGCGGAACACTCCTTACAATCGACATGGGCACAAAAGAAAAAGCCTTTGACTTTTTAAATAGAACTAAACTTGCAATTATTACAGCAAACATTGGTGATAGCCGCACCTTGGCACTTCACATGGCTTCAACTATTTACAGAGATTTTGACGATGAAACAAAAAAGTTTCTTGGCATTACAGAAGGACTCATTCGTGTCTCTGTTGGACTTGAAAATCCACAAGACATTATAAACGACTTTTTACAAGCGGCAAAGTAGGTAAAACATGGCAACACAAACAGAACATGAACTTTCAGATACAGTTAAACTCAAGTATCCAAATAAATATAAAGTTTATTTATTAAATGATGATTACACCTCTATGGAATTTGTAATAGATGTGCTTATGTCTATTTTTCATAAAAATTATGAACAAGCGCAAAGCATAATGCTCGAAGTACATAAACAAGAGCGAGGTTTATGTGGCGTATACAGCCATGAGATTGCAGAGACAAAGGTTATGGAAGTTATAAAAAAAGCTCAAGATAACAGCTTTCCTTTAAAAGCTATGATGGAGGAAGAGTAATGATAAGTCCAAATTTAAATGATATTTTTCAGAAGTCAATTCTCTTTGCTAGAAAATTAAGACATGAATATTTAACAATAGAACATGTATTTTACCTACTTCTTAGCTCACCAGAAGGTGCCGGTATAATCATGGCATGTGGAGGCAATGTGAATGAGATGAAAGAAGAACTTGCCGCTTACATCAAAACAAACATGGAAGCATTGCCGGAAAATATAAATCTAGACCCGCATGAAAGTGTTGCATTATCCCGTCTGATTGACAATATGATACAGCATATACAATCCGCACAAAAACCAAATGCAGATGTTGGCGACCTTCTTGCAGCACTCTATGATGAAAAGAACACTTTTTCTTACATGCTTTTAAATGAGTATCAGATATCAAGACTTGATATTTTAGAACTTATTTCTCATACAGATACAAAAGAGATTCAAAGTGAAAAAGAGAGTTACTTAGAAAAATATTCTATAAATCTACTGCAAAAAGCACAAGAGGGGAAAATTGATCCTGTTATAGGCAGAGACGAAGAGATAAAAAGAGTTATTCAGGTGCTTTGCAGAAGGAAGAAAAACAACCCTATTTTAGTTGGAGAACCAGGAGTTGGCAAAACTGCGATTGCTGAGGGCTTGGCATTGAGAATAGTTGCAGATGAAGTTCCAAAAATTTTGCATGACAGTGAACTTTTTGCTCTTGATTTAGGAGCGCTCTTAGCTGGAACAAAATACAGAGGCGACTTTGAAAAGCGTCTAAAAGGTGTCATGGATGAGTTAAAGTCACATCCAAAAGCAATTCTTTTTATAGATGAAATACATACACTCATAGGTGCAGGCTCAACCAGCGGAAGCATGGATGCTGCAAATCAGCTTAAACCTGCTCTTGCATCCGGAGAGATAAAATGTATGGGTGCTACAACATTTGCTGAATATAGAAATGGTTTTGAAAAAGACAAGGCACTCAGTAGAAGATTCAGTAAGATTGATATCAATGAGCCTACAGAAAAAACTAGTTACCTGATTTTACAAGGTTTGAAAGAAAAGTACGAAACGCACCATGGCGTAAAATACACCGATGGAGCGTTAAGAAGTGCGGTTGAACTTTCAAAAAGATATATAACTGATAGATTCTTGCCAGACAAAGCAATAGACCTTATCGATGAAACTGCTGCATCATTTCATCTCAAAAAAAATAAAAAGATTAATATCACCGTAAATGATATAGAGAAAACTTTATCAAAAATTGTCGGTATTACTAACTCTAAAGTTACGAAAGATGACACAGTTTCTCTTAAAAACTTAGAATCAGATTTACAAAAAAGAGTTATTGGGCAAGATGAAGCGGTGCTACAGGTGAGTAAGGCAATAAAAATATCCAAAGCTGGACTTACACCGAAAGGCAGACCCATAGCATCATTTTTATTCTCTGGTCCAACTGGTGTCGGTAAGACAGAACTGGCAATTTCTCTTAGCAAAACTCTAGGGATTAATTTTGAACGATTTGACATGAGCGAATACATGGAAAAACATGCATTAAGTCGTTTAGTAGGAGCACCTCCAGGCTATGTAGGGTATGAACAAGGCGGTTTACTGACAGAGGCTATAAAGAAACATCCGTACACTGTTTTACTCCTTGATGAAATAGAAAAAGCACATCCCGATTTAGTAAATATTTTGTTGCAGGTTATGGATAGTGCAACGCTTACTGACAACAACGGATACAAAGCCAACTTCCAAAATGTTATACTCATCATGACTTCCAATATAGGTGCGTCTGCGAGAGGTGTAATGGGCTTCAATAAAGATAGTTCCTTGTCAAAAAATGAGGAACTCAAATCATTCTTTACTCCGGAGTTTAGAAATAGACTTGATTCTGTTGTTGAGTTTAAACAGCTTAGTCAAGAAACAGTAGAGGGGATCGTAAGCAAATTTATAAATGAATTAAATAAAGATTTGAAAAAGAAAAAAATAACGGTTTCACTTAGTGAGAAAGCTAAAAAATATATTGCTAAAACAGCTTATAATCCAGAAATGGGTGCAAGACCGGTAAAACGATTTATTCAAGACAATATAACAAATAAATTAAGTGATGAAATTTTATTTGGAAAACTCACACATGGCGGACATGTAGAAGTAGACTACAACAAAGAGCTAATACTTGAATATTCCACAGTTAAATAAATATGATTTAACTTTTCCAAATCCAAGAAAGGCCAATGAAGACGGTATTGTAGCTTGGGGTGGTGATTTAAACCCCTCAAGACTCATTCGTGCCTATCAAAAGGGGATCTTTCCATGGTATGCAAAAGGTGATCCAATTATTTGGTGGTCAACCAACCCAAGACTCATTATGGAGTTAAATGACTTTAAACTGAGCAAATCTCTCAAAAAAAGCATGAAAAAATTTGAATATAAATTTGACACTAACTTTGAACAAGTGATGATAGAGTGTTCTAATGCACCCAGAATTGGGCAAAATGGAACTTGGATAAGTACTGAAATCATAGAGAGCTACTCTGTTCTATACGGTTTAGGTATGGCTCATAGTGTTGAAAGCTATTTAGATGGAAAACTTGTTGGCGGATTATATGGAGTTGTTGTAGGGAGTGTATTTTGCGGAGAGTCTATGTTCTCACATGTAAGCGATGCTTCAAAATCAGCATATGCTGTACTTATTAAACACTTAAAAGATTGGGGATATAGTTTTGTAGATTGCCAAGTCCCAACAGAACACTTAAAAAGTTTAGGGGCAAAAGAAGTAACACGAGACTCTTATTTAATGAGACTTGAAAAAGTAGTTATGGATAATATCAATAATAAATGGGAAATAGATAGTAAGT
>CALCGG010000206.1 GCA_937900945.1 uncultured Sulfurimonas sp.
GAAATATAAACATTATAAAAATTTATATATATATTGGTTTATAAGCTTGTAATTTTACCTAATGTTATGATATATTAGTAACAATATTAAATATCAAAAAGAAAAGGAACTTCACATGTTAGACAATATGTCAATTAAATTAAAAATGATATTAATCGTATCGATACCTGCCGCTATAATTTTTATTTTGCTTGGTATAAGCAGCTATAAAAGTTATAAGGAAGCAGGGGAACTTTCTAAGATAGAAGAAGCGACTATGCTCTCTACAAAAATAAGTGCTATGGTTCATAATACCCAGAAGGAGAGAGGTGCATCAGCCGGATTTATTGGCTCCAGTGGAACTAAGTTTGTTGAAGAGTTGCCAAATATAAGAAAAGATACCGATGCAACTGTTGGGGAGATGGAAGCTTTTTACAACAATATGGATTTTACTAAATATCCACAAGAGATGAAAACTAGAATGGAAGAGGCTATTGCTCTTTTATTACAACTCTCAGATAAAAGATCCAAAGTCAGTTCTTTATCTATCAGCGTTAAAGATGAAGTAGCTTACTATACAAAGATGAACTCAGCATTACTTGATAGCATAGCTTATATAGCTAAAATCAGCACAAATCACAAAATGAGCACATCTTTAAACGCTTTTACAAACTATCTGTATTCAAAAGAGAGAGCGGGAATTGAGCGGGCTGTCATGACAGGAGCTTTTGCTAAAGATGCTTTTCCTGAAGGATTTTATGCCAAGTTTATTAAGCTCATGAGTGAGCAAGATGCTTTTATGGGAAGATTTTTATTTTTAGCTTCAAAAGAAAATGTTGAATTTTATAAAACTACATTGGTCGGCAATGCAGTTGATGAAGTGGAACGAATGAGAGCTATAGGAGTTTCACATATAAACGGTGGTTTTGGTGTGGATGCATCATACTGGTTTAAGACAATTACTCAGAAGATAAATTTACTTAAAAAAGTTGAAAATCATCTTGCAGACTCTATTTTAGCGGAAGCAAATAGTTTAAAACAGGCTGCAAATACAAGCATGCTATTGAGTATTGTAGAAAATATATTGGTAACACTGCTTGTTTTAGGTTTTGCTTTTGTAGTTGCAAGCGGTTTGATAAAGAGAATCTCACTCTTTAAAAATGAGTTGGATGAAATTATTTCTTCGAAAAATTTCTCTCAAAAAATTTCTCAGAGCGGGAGTGATGAGATAGCCTCTATCCAAAGTGCTGCCAACCATACTTTGGAAACTGCAAACGAAGCTATTCAAGCTGCAAACATAAGTCTAGAGGAATCCACAAGACATGCTCAAGAGAGTGATGAAAGACTGAAGAAAAATAAATTAACTTTAGCACTTACTGAACTTCTTAGTGAAGGTGCGCAGTATGGACTTAAAGATATGCAAGGAGGTCTGATAAATAACTTGAAATCACTAAGTGATATTAATGACCTGAATTCAAAAACGGAAAGTATTGTAGCTAACGTTAAAGGGGCAACTGCTGATATGGGTGTGTCATTAGATCATATATCTGAGAAAATGCATGAGAGCAAAAGTAATTCTGACCAGCTAACCACCAGCGTAAATGAAATCACAAATGTAATTTCACTTATTAAAGATATTTCAGACCAGACAAACTTACTGGCACTCAATGCTGCTATAGAAGCAGCACGTGCAGGAGAGCATGGTCGCGGATTTGCGGTTGTTGCCGATGAGGTTAGAAAACTGGCAGAGAGAACACAAAAAGCTACCAGTGAAGTTGAACTCAATATCAATTTATTAAAACAAAACAGTGCTTCAATGCAGGAGTTCTCAGAACAAATGGATAGCGAGATTAATATATCTCTGGAAAAATTGGGTGTTTTTAATGATAGTTTATATAGTCTTGTAGACGGTGCGCAGGAAATTCAGCACAGCAATAAGAAAATTTCCCATGATATGTTTGTGAATCTTGCAAAGCTTGATCATATTGTATTTAAGTTGGATGGTTACAGCTCAGTATTTAAAGAAGACGGTAATCATAAATTTTCAGTTCATACAGAGTGCAGGTTTGGTAAATGGTATAACGGTGATGGGAAAGATACCTTTGCCAGAACATCTTCTTATGCTAAGATAGATGCTCCTCATAAAGCGGTACATGTAAATGTTGGAACTGTTCCATCACTTGTCAGTGCAGGAACAGTTGAAAATGCAGATAAAATTATAGAAGCATTTAGAAATACTGAGAAAAACTCAAAAGAACTTTTTACAATTTTAGACAGTATGCTCGAAGAAAAAATTTAATTTAGTATTTCCACATACTTTTGCATGTGGAAATACTCCCGCTTAGAAAATAACAATAATCATATAAATACTATAGTTTAGGCATAAGCTACATGTAAATTGACGGATAAATATATAAAACTATTGACTTTATCCGTCATAAGATTGTACAATGACGATTAAATTCAAAAATAGATTGGAGTTTAACCGTTAAATGGTACTAGCTTATATACGTCCAGATAAGAACTTTGATGCAGCTCATGAACAGTTACAGCTTATAAATTCATATGCCATGTCAAATAATATTCTGATAGATGATGAATTTATAGATTACACATCTCAAAACAAAAGACTTTACGAGCGTAAAAATGTGACTGATTATTTTCAGAAAAATGACGGTGCTACCCTTTTGGTTTGTGATGTTTGGGTTTTGAGCAGTGATATGGAAGATATTGTTCAAATGTTCAGCTGTCTGCTCAAACATGGGATTAATGTGCATTTTATTAAACGCTCTGTTATAATGTCGCAAGAAAGCAGTGCGATGCTTGTACTTGGACTTATGGATCAGCTTCGTCAGACTCTTCAAAATGAATCAACAAAAGTTGTAGGAAGACCGGTAGGAAGCAAATCAAATTCTAAATTTGATAAGTATCTTAATGAGATAATCTCTTTTATTAAAGAAAAAAAGAGTGTGAGTGAGATGTCACGACTTTTAAATGTCAGCCGCAGCTCTTTAAAAGATTATATTGAATCACGAGAATTAAAACTCGTCGCATTTGGGTCTTTGTTGCCGCAAGCACCTGAAAATGCAGAAGAACAGGTAATTGATAAAATTACTTGTCCAAATTAAATAATAATTGGAGAAATATAGATGAGCGAAGAAAAAAACGGTATTACAATACCGACACCTTGGAGAATAAAACGGTATTATATATATCTGTTTTCTACAATAATTGCTTTAGCCTTGCCATGGATAGAAGTTGAGGGAAATCATTTTTTCTTGCTCAGCTTTGATAAGTTGAAGCTACATCTTGCATTTGTTCAGTTTGACATGCAAGAACTGTATCTGATGCCTTTTTTACTTATGTTAATATTTTTAGGCATTTTCGGGATGACTGTTATGGGTGGTCGTGTCTTTTGTGGCTGGGTATGTCCACAAACCATTTTTCGTGTAATTTATCGTGACTTGATTGAGACAAAGATTTTAGGTCTTCGCGGTCGTATTAAAAACAAGCAAAAAGAACCGGATATGACAAAGTTGGAGAACAAAGTAAAGAAGGTTGTTGCTGTTCTTATCTGGACTGTTTTAGCACTTATAGCCAGTGCTGATCTTTTATGGTATTTTGTTCCACCTGAAGATTTCTTCGCTTACTTGGCTCATCCTGCTGATCATATGACTTTGTTTGGAACAGTAATCATTACGGCCCTATTTTTAATCTATGATATAGTTTTTTTGAAAGAAGATTTTTGTATTTATGTTTGTCCCTATTCTAGAGTTCAGTCAGTACTTTATGATGATCATACCGTTATGGCTCTTTATAATCCTCATAGAGGCGGCGATATTTATGACGAACACCATAATAAAAATTTCACTGCGCAAAAAGATCTTCAAGCTTTTGAGCCGGCAGCAGAGTGTACTACATGTGAGAGTTGTGTAACAGTTTGTCCTACGCATATCGATATTCGAAAAGGTCTTCAACTTGAGTGTATTAACTGTCTAGAGTGTGTGGATGCTTGTACAACGGTTATGGGCAAACTGGGTAAAGAGTCTCTTGTAACATGGTCAAGTGATTATGAAATAATTGACCAAAAAGGTAAGACTCAGTATTTCCGCCCTAAGGTATTGGCATATATCGGTCTTCTTGTAGGTATTAGTATTATTTTAGGACTTATGGGAAGTAAAAAAGAGCATATGCTTTTAAATATTAACAAAGAAAATCGTCTCTATGCTGTAGAGAGAACAGCAGGCGGCAAAGTTCAAGTTGACAATGCTTATGAATTTTTACTTCAAAATACTGAAAATGAAAAACTGGAATTTTTCTTTGAAGTCATCCCTCCAAAAGGTATGGAAGGCAAAATAATTATTGTTAAGCCAAGCAAAGAGTTCAGTGCAGTTCCGGGGATTAAAAAGAAAAAAATAGTTGTTTTAAGAACCACAGAAATGCTCGTTGATGATCTTAGAAAAGATACGATTATTCCTATAACGATTCGTGCTTACGCTATCGGGCATGAGGATAAAATAGTGGTATTTAGAAAGTCCACTTTTACTTTTCCAAGAGAAGATATTTTAAACGCTGCAAAATAAAAAGAGCTGGCATTGAGCCAGACTCTATATCAAGGTTTCATATATATTTAAATCACATTAGGATAGACTCGTAGTACTAAAGTTATTTAGGAGTTTATTA
>CALCGG010000207.1 GCA_937900945.1 uncultured Sulfurimonas sp.
TATAAAATTCTTTAATTTTTTTCCTTCATTTAACTATCCTTTCAATTTTCATATAGTATAATCACGCAACTTTTAGGAGGTGCTATGTTAGATATTAATCCAATATTACTTTTAGCGACATTTGTTGTATTTCTTTCTCTTATCGCCATTTTAAACAGTTGGCTTTATAACCCATTATTTTCTTATATGAATAAACGTGATGAAGACATCAAAAAAGACCTGCAAAAAGTAGGTAACAATGATGAAGAAATCCATGAATTACATTCAAAAGCAGAATCTATAATTATGAACGCCAAACTTGAAGTAATGGCCCTAAGAGAAAAAGTTATTGCAGATGCTAAGGAATTAGCTGATAGTAAATTAGAAACAAAGCGAGCTGAATTAGCCAATGAATATAGAGAATTTGAAAAATCTCTCTCAGATTCTAGAGAACAATTAACTAAAGACTTAATGTCTCAGGTTCCATTGTTTAAAGAAGCTGTAAATGCTAAATTTAGTCAAATATAAGGATGTTATATGAGTAGAGTTTTATTATTAGTGCTAATGATATCAACTTATGCATTAGCATCTAGTGGTTCTGCAGAACATGCAGATACGGATATTATACAAAGAACCGTTAACTTTGTACTATTTTCGGCTCTTATTTGGTATCTTGTTGCTGAACCTGTAAAAAATTATTTTGCAGGAAGAAGTCAAGGTATTGCGAACGAGTTGCAAAAAGTTCAAGACAAATTGAATGAGTCTATTGTTAATAAAAAAGAAGCATTAGCGAAAATATCTGAAGCTGAAAAGTTTGCAGAATCGTTAAAGATTTCTTCAAAGAAAGAGAATAAAATTATCAATAGTAAGATTATGCTTCAATGTGATGCAGATTTAGAGATTTTATCAAAACATCAAATTTCATTAAAGAACTTTGAGCAAAGAAAAATGGTACGTCATGTTGTAGAAGATGTGCTTGATAAAGTTTTAGCTCAAAGCAATGAAAGTTTTGATAAAGAATCTATGGCTAATGTTATCTTAAAGAAGGTGGCATAGATGGAAGAATTGATTGCAAAAAGATATATAAAAGCTATCAAAGGTAGTTCAGACGCTACGTCAATGGAAAATATGCTAACTATTTTTTCTACTTTGGCTCAGTCATTTAAAGATGATAAATTTGTTCAAATAATTGACAGTCCAAATGTAAGTAAAGACAAAAAATTGGAGATATTGCTAGAAGCAGTAAAATCTGCAAATTCTAAGCAAATTAATAATTTGATTAAATTATTGGTTGAAAAGAATCGTATCGGTATTATCCCTGCATTGGCAGAAGGTATTAGAAAAGATTTAACTGCATCAACTAAAACTTACAAAGGTCTTGTATATAGTGATAGCAATATTGATGAAAAAGTTATGCAAGATTTGAGTAGTGGTTTAAGTAAAAAATTTGATTCAAAAATTTCATTAGACTTCATTAAAAATGATTTCAATGGAATTAAAGTCGATGTAGAAGACTTGGGAATAGAGATAGATTTTTCTAAATCAAGAATTAATAGTCAAATCATAGAACATATAGTAAAAGCAATTTAACTTTCAACGAGAGGAGATATATAGTGGTAGCAAAAATACAAGCTGATGAAATCAGCTCAATAATTAAAGAGCGTATTAATAACTTTGAATTAAGTGTTAATATTAATGAAACAGGTAAAATTGTTTCTTATGCTGATGGTGTTGCACAAGTTTACGGACTTAACAATGTTATGGCTGGAGAAATGGTAGAGTTCGAGGAAGGAACCAGAGGTTTGGTTATGAACCTTGAAGAAGGCAAAGTTGGTGCTGTTATACTTGGAGGCGGTTTTGAGCTTCGTGAAGGTATGTCAGTTAAAAGACTGGGTAAGCTTCTTAAAGTTCCTGTTGGTGATGCACTTTTAGGGCGTGTTGTAAATGCCCTTGGTGAACCAATTGACGGTAAAGGTCCGATTGAAACAAGCGAAACTCGTTTTGTTGAAGAAAAAGCACCTGGAATTATGGATAGAAAATCTGTTCATGAGCCATTGGCAACTGGTATTAAGGCTATTGATGCACTTGTTCCAATTGGTCGTGGACAAAGAGAACTTATTATTGGTGATAGACAAACTGGTAAAACAACAGTTGCACTTGATGCTATTATCAATCAAAAAGGTAATGGTGTTGTTTGTGTTTATGTAGCAATCGGTCAAAAAGCATCTACTGTTGCTCAGGTAATTCGTCGTTTAGAAGAGCATGGAGCTATGGAATATACGATTATCGTTTCTTCTACTGCTGCAGAAGCTGCTGCACTTCAGTTTTTAGCTCCATATACTGGTGTTGCTATGGCTGAATATTTCCGTGACAACGCTAGACATGGTCTAATTGTATATGATGATTTATCAAAGCATGCAGTTGCATACCGTGAGATGTCACTTATTCTTCGTCGTCCTCCAGGTCGTGAAGCTTACCCAGGGGATGTTTTTTACATTCACTCTCGTCTTCTTGAAAGAGCTGCAAAGCTTTGTGATGAGAGAGGCGCTGGTTCATTAACTGCACTTCCTATTATTGAAACACAAGCTGGGGATGTTGCGGCATATATCCCAACAAATGTTATCTCTATTACTGATGGTCAAATATTCCTAGAGACTGATTTATTCAACTCAGGTATTCGCCCAGCGATTAATGTTGGTCTTTCTGTGTCTCGTGTTGGTGGTGCTGCTCAGATTAAAGCTACTAAGCAAGTTGCCGGTACTTTACGTCTTGATCTTGCTCAATACCGTGAACTTCAAGCGTTTGCACAATTTGCATCTGATTTAGATGAAGTTTCCCGTAACCAACTTGAGCGTGGACAAAGAATGGTTGAAGTTCTTAAGCAACCTCCATTTTCTCCACTTTCTGTAGAGAAGCAAGTTGTCATTATCTTCGCAGGTAATGAAGGTTTCTTAGATGATATGGACCCATCAAATGTTGTTCGTTTTGAAGCTGAGTTATATCCATTTATTGAAGCATCTTATCCTCAAGTTTTTGAGAATGTAAGAAGTACTTCAAAAGTGGATGATGACACAAAAGCTCTGATGTTGAAAGCACTTGAAGAGTTCAAAGCTAGTTTCGTAGCAGCGTAAGGATAACTTTATGGCAAACTTGAAAGATATTCAAAGACAGATAAAAAGTGTTTCAAACACTCAAAAGACGACTCGTGCTATGAAACTTGTGTCAACCGCTAAGCTTCGTCGTGCTGAAGAGTTAGCTAGACGCTCTCGTCTTTATGCTGCAAAAATGAATCAGGTAATTGCCGAAATAGCTGGACGTATTAAGTGTCATAAAGTTGGAGGAATTGACAATCGTTGTTTTGCAAAGATTGAAAATCCGAAAATGGTTGACATTGTTTTTGTAACTGCTGATAAAGGTTTATGTGGTGGTTTTAATATTCAAACAATTAAAGCTGTTAAAAAACTTATCTCAGAGTACAAAGAGAAAAATGTAAAAGTGCGTTTACGCGGAATCGGTAAAAAAGGTGTTGAATTTTTTAAATATAACGAAGTCGAACTTTTTGACGAAGTTATTAATCTAAGTTCTAAGCCTGATAAAGGAAGAGCTGATGATTTTATTATGACATCTATTGAAGATTATAATGATGGTAAAATAGATGGTCTTTATATAATATACAATGGGTATAAAAATATGATAACTCAAGAGTTACATGTAAATAAAATATTACCTGTTGATGCAGAGCAGTTCGGATGTGGTGAAGAACAAACGTCAATTTTAGAGATTGAAGCTCAAGATGAAGGGCAGATGTTAGACTCTTTAGTTAACAAGTATGTTGAATATAACATGTACTACTCTTTAATTGATTCGGTTGCAGCAGAGCATAGTGCTAGAATGCAGGCTATGGATACAGCAACAAATAATGCTAAAGAAGTGGTAAAATCACTGAATATTAAATATAATAAAGCTAGACAAGCAGCTATTACTACAGAACTTATTGAGATAATAAGTGGCGTGGAGTCTATGAAATAATGGAGAAAAATATGATTGGTAAAATTAGCCAGGTTATGGGTCCGGTTGTTGATGTTGATTTTGATGGTTATCTTCCAGCAATCAATGAAGCGATTGATGTTAAAATAAGTTTAGAAGGTACTGAACGTCGTTTAGTGCTAGAAGTTGCAGCTCACTTAGGTGATGGTCGTGTTAGAACGATTGCGATGGACATGAGTGAAGGTTTAGTTCGTGGTATGGATGCCGTAGCTAGCGGTTCTCCTATTAAAGTTCCGGTTGGGGAAAAAGTACTAGGTCGTATTTTTAACGTAATCGGTGAAACTATTGATGGCGGCGAAACAATTAGTGATGCACCAGAATGGTCAATTCACCGTGCTCCTCCACCGTTGGTTGATCAGTCAACTACTACTGAAATGTTTGAAACAGGCATCAAAGTTGTTGACTTGCTTGCTCCATACTCAAAAGGTGGTAAAGTAGGACTATTTGGTGGTGCCGGTGTTGGTAAGACAGTTATTATCATGGAGCTTATTCATAATGTTGCTCATGGTCATGATGGTTTATCAGTTTTTGCCGGTGTTGGTGAGAGAACTCGTGAAGGGAATGACCTTTACCATGAGATGAAAGATTCGAATGTACTTGACAAAGTTGCACTGTGCTATGGTCAGATGAGTGAGCCTCCAGGAGCAAGAAATCGTATTGCTTTAACTGGTCTTACAATGGCTGAATACTTTAGAGATGAGATGAAATTGGACGTATTAATGTTTATCGATAATATTTTCCGTTTCGCACAATCTGGTTCAGAGATGTCTGCACTTCTTGGCCGTATCCCTTCAGCTGTTGGTTATCAACCAACTTTAGCTCGTGAAATGGGTGCATTACAAGATCGTATTACATCAACTCAAAATGGTTCAATCACTTCTGTTCAAGCTGTTTATGTACCAGCGGACGATTTAACTGACCCGGCTCCAGCTTCTGTTTTTGCACACTTAGATGCAACTACCGTACTTAACCGTAAAATTGCTGAAAAAGGTATCTATCCTGCAGTTGATCCATTGGATTCATCTTCAAGATTACTTGATCCGCAAATTTTAGGTGAAGAACATTACAATGTAGCTCGTGGTGTTCAACAAACACTTCAAAAGTATAAAGATTTACAAGATATTATTGCTATTCTTGGTATGGATGAGCTTTCAGAAGATGACAAAAATATTGTAGAGCGTGCTCGTAAGATTGAGAAATTCTTGTCTCAGCCATTCTTCGTTGCAGAAGTATTTACAGGTTCACCTGGTAAATATGTTTCTTTGGAAGACACTATCAAAGGTTTCAAGGGAATCTTACATGGTGATTACGATCATATGCCAGAGATGGCTTTTTATATGGTTGGCGGTATTGATGAAGCAATCGAGAAAGCTGCAAAGTTAAAAGCTAAGTAATTCATAAAAGGACTGAAATGGATAAGTTAAAACTTGAAATTCTAACTCCTAATGGCGAAATCTTCAATGGTGAAGTTGTTAGTGTAGTTCTCCCCGGGGAAGAGGGAGAATTCGGTGTTCTTGCACATCATGCTTCTTTAACAACTTTGTTGGAAGCGGGTGTTATAGATATCGAAAAAGAAGATAAATCAGTCGAATCAATTTTAATCAACTGGGGTGTTGTCCATGTTGATGAAGAAAAAGTTATTGTACTTGTAGAAGGTGCAGTTGCAATTCGTGGAGATAGTGAAAGTAGTGTTGCTAATGCTCTAGAAGAAGCTAAGCAACTCATTAGTGATATAGCTGATTCAAATCCTGCAATTGCAGCGGTTTCTGCAAAAATTGAATCTGCTGCTAGGCGATTACTATAAAACATGATAAACGACTTAATTGATTTTTATCTAAAAAGTCACCCAGTTACATTGGGTGTACTGGCTCTTTTATCGGTATACTTTATTATAATGAATTGGGTTTTTATATATCGCTACTTTTCACTTAGTAGTTGGCTTTCTAAAGAAAATAGTTCTTTAGAAGCTTTACTGATGGGTGCTACAACAGTTAATGAACAATCTTTCTTAAGTAATTTCCTCAAAGCTAGTTCGAATATTTCTAAATCTATATTGGATTTAGGCATGTTAGCTGCTACAAAAGAGGCTACAAAAGGTCTTTCTGTTTTATCTGTATTTGCTTCTACATCCCCTTTTATTGGGTTATTTGGAACAGTTGTGTCAATTTTAGATACTTTTGCACATATTGGGCAAACAAGTGGAACGATGTCAGTGATAGCAACCGGGGTATCAGATGCTTTGATTGCAACAGCTTCTGGAATCTTTGTAGCAATTTTTGCATATACGTATCATCAGATTCTAAAACGACAATCATTTGAATTGATTAGTTTTATTCAAATGCAAAGTGACGCAATATTAGCTCGTAAAGAAAAATAATGATTTATGACTGGGACGAAAAGCCAGAGTTAAATATAACTCCTTTGGTTGATATTATGTTGGTTCTATTAGCTATTTTGATGGTTATAGCACCAAATATAATCTATGAAGAAAACATAAGATTGCCTCAAGGCTCAGTAACACAGCAACTTTCAAAAATTCCGCCTGTTCATATCACAATTGACAAAGAATTAAAGCTTACGGTGAATAAAGAAAATTTTGATCTCAATGCATTTGCAGATAATTTTTACACATATTCACGAAAATTGGATATTAAGGCAGCGGTGCTTATCAGTGCTGATAAAACACTTGATTACGGTATTGTTATGTCAGTTTTGGCTGCTGTTAAACAAGCTGGTTTTACTGAGGTTTCTTTAGCAACAAATGGCTGAAAACAAATCTTTATTTTACATAAGCGGATTTATTTCCGTATCTCTATTTGTACTTCTCTTATCCCTTTTCTTCTATATGCTGTTTTCTTCGAATAAAATAAAAGAATTTGCCTTGACGAAGGATAACTATATCTCTGTATCTATGGATACTGCTCAATTTGAGGTTAAAAGTGCTAAAAAACGTGTAACAACCCCAGTTGAAAAAGAGATAAAAAAAGACCAACCTGTAATTGACCCTGTTGTTACAGAGATTGCTCAGCCAACCAAAACTCCTACAGTTGATGTCAGCAATTTATTTAATAATGTCTGGACACAAAAAATTAAAAAACAAAAAACGAAAGAAAAAGTAACAGATAATAAAAGAATTCAAGAGATTCAAAAAAAAATAGAGATGGTCAAAAGTAGTGAAGGCAGTGATATTGCTAAAAAAGACAGCACCAAAGATGATAAGCAAAGCAATGAACAAGAAAGTCATAAATCTTCTGGAAATGAAGTTAATGAATATTTAGCTAAAATTCAGGCTTTAGTTTATACCCATTTTAATCCACCGGAAAACTCACAGGGCAATAGTGTAAAGGCTGTAATTAATCTGAGTAGCATTGGTAAAGTTTTAGATTTCAGGATTTTAAATTATTCTGCTAACAGTAGTTTGAATGCTGAGTGTGACAAGATCAAAGATAGGTTGATGAGTGTTGTTTTTCCTGTAAACCCACAAAATAAATCTGGTAACTATATTATTATATTAACGTCAAAGGAATAAGTTTGAAAGTATTTTTTTCATTATTGTTATTTATATCTATTTTGTTTGCAAATGATGCAACAATTGAAGTAATTAAAAAAGTTGAGTCCCTTCCAAGTATAGCATTAGAGGACGCTTCCCTCAGCTATGATAGTACTTTTAAATTGACATTTTTTAAAACCTTAGCAGCAGATTTAAATGTTCTGTCTTTATTTAATGTGGACAGGCATTATAATCAGACAGATTTTGATGACAGGGTAGTTGTTGCCAATAAAGATATGAATTATGTGTTGAGATATAAACTCTCCGAGGGCGACAATAATGCTTTAAATGTTGAAATCAAACTTATTAATAATGAAAAGAATGTTTTGTTAAAAAAATATAAAATAAACAGTAAAAATATATATGTATTTGTTGCACATACTATTGCTTACGATATAAATGAGTTTATGGGTGCTCCTTCTGTTGAATGGATGAAAAAAAGAGTTCTTTTCTCAAGAGTTGTTAAATCAAAAAAAAGTGAAATAGTTATTGCTGATTATACATTGGCATATCAACATGTGATTTTAAAAGGCGGATTAAATTTATTTCCAAAATGGGCAAATAAAAATCAGACTGCATTTTATTATACTTCTTTAAGTGGAAAGAAACCACTTTTAAAGTATCTCGATACCAGTACCGGAAAAAGTAAATCTATCTTATCTTCAGATGGAATGATGGTATGTTCGGATGTAAGTGCTGATGATAAAATGCTCCTTTTAACAATGGCTCCGGAAGGTCAGCCGGATGTGTATCTATACAATGTTGCTACAAAGCAATATAAAAGAGTTACAACTTATGGCGGTATTGATGTCAATGGACAATTTATTGATAACAATACAATAGCATTTATTTCTAACCGATTGGGTTATCCAAATGTTTTTTCACAAAAAATAGGAAGCAGCAGTGTTGAGCAAATGGTTTATTATGGAAAAAGTAATTCAGCATGTAGTGCTCGCGGTGAATATATAGTTTACAAATCAAGAGAAAGCTCAAATGCTTTTTCAGACAATACATTTAATTTACATCTTATTTCAACTAAAACAGATTTTATAAGAAGACTGACTGCAACTGGAGTAAATGAATTTCCAAGATTTTCAAAAGACGGAGATGCAATCCTTTTTGTTAAGAATTATCAATCACAAAGTTCTTTAGGAATCATTAGATTAAATCATAATAAAAATTACCTTTTTCCATTAAAAATTGGAAAAATTCAATCCATAGATTGGTAATGTAATTTTATTGTATATTTTCTGCTACAATTTCACAACTTTATTATCAAGGTGTAACAAATGAAAAGTATTTTCCTTTCTGGTGCTGTAATAGCACTTTTAGTTTTTAGTGGATGCTCAAAAGAGCCAATTGTAGATGAGTCAGCTTCTCAACCTCAGGGTGTGACACAACCAGCAGTAGATACAGAAACTGTATCTTCAGACATTGCAACTATGAGCGATGAAAATGCGATGGGTTCAGATACTAATGAGATGAAGATGGCAAAGTTAGAAAAAGAGATGGCAACTATATACTTTGATTTTGATAAATTTGTTATACGTGCGGACATGCAAGACAAAGTGTCATCTGATGCAAAATTAGCAAATGGTGCAGCTTCTGATTTTACTATAAAATTAGAAGGTAACTGTGATGAATGGGGTAGTGATGAATATAACTTTGCTTTGGGTCTAAAAAGAGCAAATACTACTAAAGAGGCATTAGTTGCTGAAGGTGTACCTGTAAATCGTATATCAATGGTAAGTTATGGCGAAACAAATCCTACATGTACTGATAAAACACAGGCTTGTTGGTCTCAGAATCGTCGTGTAGATTTTAAACTTCTTCCATAGTTAGATGATGCGTATTATTTTAGTTGCAATAATTGCAACTATTATTCCGTTAACTTTATCCGGCAGCGAACCATCAGCGTTCGGTGCGGGTAACCTTAATAATCCAAAGCCTTATGGTTTGACTTCAACAGAAGAAGTTATCCTAGAAAATAAACAAAATCTTCGTAAAGTAGTCGTTGATACTAATAATCAAGCTAATAAAGTTGATTCTATCAGAGACAGGATTGATGGTTTACAAGGTGTAATAGAAGGTTTAGCAAAAAAATCACAAGAGAATAAAATTGCCCTGCAGCTCTTAAGTGAAAAAAACCTAGAAGCGTTAAAAAGTTCTGATGAGTATGAAAAACGACTGAGTGAAATGAGTCAGAACAACTCAAAAAGTATAGAAGAGATAAAAATATTAATATCTGAATTGTCATCATTACTAGAGACAATAAATAAGACTTATGTTAGTAAAAATGAGTTTAATAGCTTAGTTGAAGATGTAAATAAATTTAAAGAGCTTGTCTCTAAAGAATTAAAAAGTAGTTCAAAATCTTCTGGATCAAGTTTAGACAAGTTAAATAGAGGCGATGTAGCTACAGATGCACGTTCTTTTTACGATAAAAAGCTTTATGACAAAGCTATTGAATATTATACTTATCTCATAGATAAAAACTATAAACCTGCTTATGCGCATTATATGATTGCAGAGATGCAATATTATAGAAAAAATTATGCTGAGGCAATTGCGTATTTTAAGAAAAGTGCATCTTTATATGATAAGGCTTCATATATGCCTATTCTAATGTTGCATACTGCTGTTGCTATGGAAAAAACAGGTGATAAAAGTAATGCGAAAGCTTTTTACAATGGAATAATTTCTAAGTTTCCAGATAGTGAATATGCCGGCAAAGCAAAAAAATATCTTAGCTTAATGAAGTAATAAGTTGTTGTTTTTCAGGCTAGTTATAGAAAAATATGATAAAATCCAAAAAAATTAAATAAAGGTAAATTAAAATGGCAATAGAAACAAATCAAATTGTATCAATAGAATATGAAGTTCGTGATGGAGAAAGTGTAGTAGATAGTAATATTGGTGGTGCACCGTTAGTATTTATGTTCGGTAAAGGTCAAATTATTCCTGGTTTAGAAAATGGAATTATTAACATGGGTATCGGCGAAAAAGCTGATATTCTTGTTAAGCCGGTAGATGCTTATGGTGAGCATAATCCTGAAGCAATGCAGGAAGTTCCAAAAGATCAATTTGCTGGAATTGATTTAGAAAAAGGGATGTCTCTTTATGGACAAGGCGAAGATGGCGGAACTGTTCAGGTAATTGTTCAAGAGATTGGTGAAGAAACTGTAACAATAGATTTTAATCATCCTTTAGCTGGAAAAGATTTGATGTTTAGCGTTACTATAAATAATGTTAGAGATGCTTCTGCAGAAGAAGCAATGACTGGTGTACCAGCTGAAAATATGCAAGACGATGATGGATGTTGTAGTACTGACACTGGCAGCAGCTGTGGTTGCCACTAGTTTTATAACTGCTTGCGATGCTTCAAAAGAGGCATTTAAAACA
Organism: uncultured Sulfurimonas sp.; assembly: GCA_937900945.1. Classification (GTDB taxonomy): domain Bacteria; phylum Campylobacterota; class Campylobacteria; order Campylobacterales; family Sulfurimonadaceae; genus Sulfurimonas. Next base: position 10,979 of record CALCGG010000207.1, read on the forward strand.
GCTACTCTTTTAAAAACACTGAGTGTCAATGCTCTTATTACAGGAGAGCTTGGTGTTGGTAAAAAAAGTTTAGCTTCTTATATACTCCCGGATGCTCCAGTTTTGGATGCATCTAAGTTTGATGAATTATTGGTCGCATTAGAATCTTCAAGTGAGATAATAATCACAAATTTAGAAAAATCACCAAATATAAAAAGAATTTTTGATATTATCAACACAAATGATATTAGAGTTGTTGCAACAGCAAAAGGCTCATTTTATAACAAAGATATAGATGAATTTTTTAGTGTTAAATTTAATATTCCACCACTTCAAGATAGACCTGAAGATATAAGATTATTAGTAGAGAGATTTATATCTGAAGCATCTTTGCTATTTGGCGGTGGTGAAAAATTTAATATTAAAAACTTCATACCTGATTTAAGTGAAAATTCAAACTCTTTAAGACGACAAGTGATGATAGATTTTCTTTTACAAGATATAAAAGATACTGAACTTATGAATATAATGGAAAACTATATGCTTGAAAAATTGGGTTCAAACAGTGACTATAAGAACTTGTTGTATTTATATGAAGTTCCACTTATTAAAGCTGGAATTTCCAAATTTAAGTCTCAACTTAAACTCTCAGATAAATTGGGTCTCAATAGAAATACACTTAGAAAAAAAATAGCTGATAATAAACAATATTTATAAGGAATAAAAATGTCAAAAAAAATAGCAATGATTTTTTCAGGACAAGGTTCGCAGGCAGTAGGAATGGGTAAGGATTTTTATGAGAATTCTGATATAGCAAGAGATATGTTTGCTAAAGCTGGAGAGAGAATAGGGGTTGATTTTAAAGAGTTGATATTTACCGAAAATGATAAATTAGGTCAAACTGCTTTCACTCAACCGGCTATTTTACTTGTACAGATGATTGCGTATCGTCTTTTTAAAAATGCTTGTCCAGATATTAAAGCTGAGCTCTTTTTAGGACATTCACTTGGTGAATTTTCTGCTTTATGTGCCAGCGGTGCTATTGATTATGTGGACGCAGTGGAACTTGTTCATAAGCGTGGGTCATTTATGCAGTCAGCATGTGACACTATAGAAGCCGGAATGATGGCTATTGTCGGGCTTGATGATGATGGTGTAGAAAAAGTTTGTCAAGATGCACAACAAGAAGGTAAGAAAGTTTGGCCGGCAAATTATAACCAAGATGGACAGCTGGTTGTTGCCGGTCTGAGGGCTGATTTAGTTTCTTTGGAGCAAACTTTTAAAGATGCCGGTGCAAAAAGAGCACTGCTTTTAAATATGTCAGTTGCAAGTCATTGTGAATTGTTGGCATCTGCTCAACAACCTTTATCTGATTTGATGTCTAGTATGGTTAAAGATGAATTTGAAGCTCCTATAGTTTCAAATGTTACAACAAAAAGATACAGCACAAAAGAAGAAGCCGTTTCATTACTTACAGAGCAATTAGTAAAACCTGTTAAATATAAGCAATCTATCTTGGCTATTGCAGATGATGTTGATTTAGCCATAGAATTTGGACATGGTGTAGTTTTAAAAGGTCTTAATAAAAGAATCGCAAAAGATTTAAATACGTTAAATATTTCAGACATGGCAAGCTTAGCAAAAGTTGTAGAAGAAGTTTGCAACTAAAATGAGAGTAACCTTAGCTCAAACTTCTCCAAAACTAAACCGTTCTAACTTGCAAGATATTCTTGAAATTGTCAAAGAATTTCAAGAAGAAAGTGATTTGATAGTTTTTCCAGAACTATCTTTAAATGGCTATCTTTTGCAGGATAAACTTTTTGAAGATGCTTGGGATATAGATGACTTAGATGAGCTTAAAGAGTTGAGCAGGCATGTTGATATTGTAGTTGGTGCTGCAATAAGAGATATTCAAACATTTAAAAATAGAGCTCTTTATTTTTCAAATGGTAAACTTTTAAGTCAGCATACAAAGGTTCATTTACCAAACTACGGAATGTTTGAAGAAGCAAGATATTTCACTGCCGGCAATAAATTTGAGAGTTTTATGAGCTCTTTTGGTAGAATCTCTATGCTTGTGTGTGAAGACTTATGGCACAAAGAAGTTCACAATGAACTTATAAAAGAAAACCCTGATTATATTATTGCATTAGTCGCTTCGCCAGCTCGCGGATTTAGCGACAATGGCTTAGAGATAGAAGATAGGTGGTACTCTATAATAAAAACAGTTGCAGGTGAGTGCAGGGCAAAATTGATTTTCGTAAATCGCGTCGGTTTTGAAGATGGACTTGGTTTTTGGGGTGGGAGTTGTATCGTTGATGAAAATTCAAATATATTAGACAAGTTACCAAGGTATGAAACATTAATAAAAACATTTGAAATGTAAGGTATAGTATGAAAATAGCAATAATGGGCGCAATGCCAGAAGAGATAGCACCGATTTTACAAAAACTTGGTGAGTATAAAACAACTGAATATGCAAAAAATAAATATTATGAGGCATCATATAAAGGTGTAGAACTAGTAATAGCATATTCAAAAATTGGTAAGGTTTTCTCAACTCTTACTGCTACGACTATGATAGAGCATTTTGGTGCACAAAAATTACTTTTTAGCGGAGTAGCCGGTGCTATATCTGAGACTTTGAAAGTAGGTGATTTGATTGTTGCCACAAAACTGTCTCAACATGATTTGGATATTACAGCCTTTGGACATCCGTTTGGGTATGTTCCTGAGGGTGGTGTATTTGTTGAAGCAGACAAAGCCATGATAGAGATGAGTAAAGAAGTAGCACGTGATATGGGTAAAACTGTTCAAGAAGGGATTATTGCAACCGGAGATCAGTTTGTTGCAAATGAAGAGCGCAAAAACTGGATTGGCAGTACTTTTAATGCAGATGCTCTAGAGATGGAAGGAGCAAGTGTTGCAGTCGTCTGTGATGCGCTTAATGTGCCTTTCTTTATCCTTCGTGCCATAAGTGATGCAGCTGATATGGATGCAAGTTTCAGCTTTGATGAATTTTTAGAAACAAGTGCAGTTGAGAGTGCAGAGTTTGTTATGAAAATGGTTGATAAAATACTTGAATAACTATGTCAATTAAGCTTTCTAAAAAAATAATGACTAAACTAGGTCGTACAAATGCCGAGTTTAATCTTATTGAAGAGGGAGATAAGATTCTTGTTGGATTGAGCGGTGGTAAAGATTCACTTACTATGGTTCATGCCATGAAAGAGCAACAGCGCCGAGCTCCTTTTAAATTTGAGTTTCTTGCCGTAACTGTCAGTTATGGCATGGAAGAAAATTTTGATGCATTGATAGCTCATTGCAAAGAGCATGAAATCCCACATGTAGTACATGACACAAAGATATATGACTTAGCAGAAGAAAAAATCAGAAAAAACTCCTCTTACTGTAGCTTTTTTTCTAGAATGAGAAGAGGTTCTCTTTATGGTGCAGCTGAGAAACATGGGTGTAATAAAGTAGCACTTGGTCATCATATGGACGATGCGGCAGAGAGCTTTTTTATGAACTTTATTTACAATGGACAGATGAGAAGCCTGGCTCCAAAATACACTGCTGGCAATGGTTTGGTAGTTATCAGGCCTCTTATACAAATGAGAGAAAGACAACTAACAGCCTTTGCACTTGATAATAACATCCAGACAATAGGCGATGAAGCTTGTCCATCCATGAGATTTGATGTAAAAATGCCACATGCCAGAGCAAAAACTAAAGAAATGCTAAGAAAGATGGAAAAAGAGTTTCCATCACTCTTTACTAGTTTAAATGCCGCATTTAAAAATATTTCGGTGGATAGTTTTTTTATGGTTGAGGATTAGCATATATTAGTTTCTTAATTCATCTTAATTCTAATTATTGTTAAACATTATAAATATTTAATTTGTTATAATAATCTACATTTTTTCTAGGACGATATTTATGAAGCAATTTTTAGTGTTTATATTTTTAGTATCAGCTCTGTTTGGTGCTATGCCGAAGTTTTTAATGCCTGATCAAGCATTTATTCCACATGCTAAACTCAATGATGCTATGCAGATTGAAGCTAGTATCGAACTAGCCAAGGGTATATATGTTTATGAAGATAAAGTAAATTTTGAACTAAAAAATACAACTAGCTTATCTATCGTTGATATTAAAAAACCTCTGGCTGTTAAGCATGATGATTATAATGTTTATTTAGAATCACCGACTTTCATCCTTTCTTTGGAAGATAATGGCTCTAAAGATGTAAAAGATGTAGAACTTGTTGTATCTTATCAAGGATGCTCAGATCAAGGTTTATGCTATGAGCCACTTGAAAAAAGCTTCACATTGAGTGTGGACGCATCAAAAATATCCTCTAAAAATATTGCACCTTTAAAAACAGATAAGCCAAAAACAAATGAACTCTCAGAAACAGACAGTATCGCAAATACGATAAGCTCTGGTAATATTTTTGTCATACTCTTCACATTTTTAGGCTTCGGTTTATTGCTGGCTCTGACTCCATGTGTGTTTCCTATGATACCTATAATCTCTGGACTTATCATCTCTCAGGGTGAAGGTTTGAGTACAAAAAGAGCATTTTTCCTCTCAGTAGTCTATGTTCTAGCTATGGCTGTTGCCTATACTATAGCCGGAGTATTGGCCGGTTTATTTGGTTCAAACTTACAAGCGGCACTTCAAGATCCTTATGTTATCTATACTTTTAGTGCTGTTTTTGTGGCTCTTGCTCTTAGCATGTTTGGTTTTTATGAACTTAAACTTCCGGATTTTATCGTAAATAAAGTGAGTTCTAAGCACTCAAAAGGCGGTGTGGCGGGTGTGGCAATTATGGGCTTTTTATCTGCACTTATTGTTGGTCCATGTGTTGCGGCTCCGCTTGCCGGTGCGCTTGTATACATAGGTCAAACGGGTGATGCAGTGCTTGGCGGAATGGCATTGTTTTCCATGAGTATAGGGATGGGTTTACCGCTTATCGCAGTGGGTGTCAGTGCAGGTAAGTTTATGCCTCGCCCTGGCGCATGGATGACTATGGTTACTGCCATTTTCGGCATCATTATGTTGGGTGTAGCTGTATGGATGCTGGAAAAAGTTGTCGCACCGGATGTTACCATGTTGCTCTATGCTCTTTTAGGTATCGGCAGTGCTATCTATTTTGGAGTTTTTGATAACAATGTACATGTGTTTAAAAAGAGTGTCGCAGTAATTCTGTTTATATACTCACTTTCTCTTTTTATAAGTTTTTTAGCCGGTTCTGCAAATATGATCAGACCTTTGGAATTTTTAAAACCGCAAAGTGTTTCTACATCATCCCAAAAAATATCCAGACATGTGGAATTTGTGAAAGTAACATCAATACAAGAACTTGATGCACTTTTGATTAAGCACAAGGGCAAAAAAATAATGCTTGATTTTTATGCTGATTGGTGTACTGCATGTAAAGAACTTGAAGAAGTTACTTTTTCAAATGAAAGTGTTCAAAATAAGATGGCTGAGTTTATTTTAATTCAAGCAGATGTGACTAAAAATACTCAGGAAGAAAAAGATTTAAGTAAAAAGTACGGAGTGTTTGGTCCTCCGGCTATTATCTTCTTTGACGAAGAAAGCAATGTTCTGAGCGCAAAAACAATCGTAGGTTTCATGAAACCGGAAGAGTTTTTGACTCATTTAAATACTCTATAAACGAATAGTGTTTATTTTTCTATAAGTGCTGCTACATTTTTTGAGCTGCCGTGTTTTAGGTAAGCTCTTAATGCTTTTGAATCATCCAAGAAGGTACTTCTATCCAGCTCTCTATATGCCTTTATCAGATTATCCGCTGTTACATCCTGCTGGATAAACTCAGGATGCAAATCCCTATCGTTAAACTTTGTAAACATGATATTGCTGAGTCCTATATGGTTTAATTTAACGAGCCTGCTGGCTATGAAATAATCAAGCGGTTTGGCGATGTAGCTCAGGACAAAAGGGATTCCAATAAGTGCTGCTTCAAGTGTTGCCGTACCGCTGCAAATAAATGCAAAGTCTGATTCATAAAGTGTTTTATAGGTGTCATGCGTAATTTTAAAACCTTGTAAATCACCGTAAAGTTCTTCTATATCTTCTTTTGTAAAATGTGTGGGGATGATAATAATTCCCTCAATGCCTAATTTTTCTCTTACCTCTTTAAACACAGGCATAAGTTTTTTTATCTCACCTTTTCGGCTTCCAGGCATAAACACAATACTTTCCACTTTTTCGTTCAGTTCTTCTTTAAAGTTATGTATGATATCAAGAAGTGGATGACCGACATAAGTGATAGGAGCATTTTTTGAGTAAAAATCTTTTTCAAAAGGAAGTATTGAAGCCAAATGGTCTATGGTTCGCTCTAAAACAGGAATACGCTTTTTTTTCCATGCCCAAGCCTGAGGTAAAATATAGTAAATTATCTCTTTATCCGGATATTTTTTTTTGATTTTTTTAGCAAGAGGCAGGTTAAATCCGGAGGAATCAATAAGTAAAACTTTATCCACTTCACTTGCCAGTTCAACCATCTGCGCATTTAGCTTGAAAAAATAGCGTAATTTTTTTATGACATCTACAAACCCCATAATGGCAAGCGAGCGTAAATCTACGATAGAATCACCTAAATCACTATCAAAGATACCAACAAACTCCACCTCAGCACCTAGCTCTTTTTTTAGAGATTTAAGATGTATATTTGCCGAGTGTTCTAAGGCGCTGACTAGTATTTTCATAAAGAGGTATCTCCAATGGTTTTTGGTATAATTTTGCCATTATATCTAAGGTGGTCTAAAATGGTTATTTCTAATGCAGTAGTTTGTGATGTAAATGGCGAAAAGAAAGCTGATGTTCGGATTGAAAACGGGATTATCACAGAGATAGGAACCGAGTTAAAAGATGCAGAGATTATACACGCAAACGGTGCCTATTTTATGCCTCTTTTGGTAGACGCAAACGTACGGCTTCAAGACTCCACACTTAACTCAAAAAACATTAAGGCTATTTCAAAAGAGGCGCTTCGCGGCGGGATAGGGCACATTATTTTAAATGCTGACTCAACTCCTGCCATAGACAGCGAAGTTGTTTTAGAGTACGCTCAAAATAACCTGGATAAACTTAAAGGTGCAAAAGTCGATTTGATGTTAAACACGCTCAAAGAGGATGCAACACTCAGCAATATAGCTATTCTTTTGAAAAAAGGAGCAGTTGCACCTTACATGAGCACAATCGCAAAAAATAATTTGACCATAAAAATAGCTGAGTATGTAAAGATGTACGGAGTGACACTTTTTTGTAAGGCAGAAGACAACTCTCTCATAAACAATGGTGTTATGCTTGAGGGCGATGTGAGTTCAAAACTTGGATTAGCCGGCATTCCTGACTTGAGTGAAGTGCTCCATGTCTCCCGTATGATAGAAATAGCAAGACATTTTGGAATCAAAATACTTTTTAAATCCATAGCCTCACCCCGTTCTATTTACCTCATAGACAAAGCGAAAAAAGAGGGAGTAGATGTTCGATGTGAAGTCTCAATCCATCATCTTTTACACGCAGATGAAGCTTGTGAGAATTTCAACACAACAGCAAAACTAGATCCGCCTTTGGCATGTAGAAGTGATGTGCTACTGCTACAAGAAGCACTGAAAAACAATCAGATAGATTCTCTGACAGTCTTGCATCAGCCAAACTCACCTGTTAATAAAGAAGTTGCTTTTTATGATGCGCATTATGGTTGTGAAGCACTGAGCGATGCATTGCCGCTCTACTATACTAAGCTTGTGCAAACGCAGATGCTTGACATGACTGAACTGCTTAAACTTACAGTAAAAAATCCTGCAAAAAACATAGGTCTTGAAGCAGGTGTTATCGAAGTGGGGCAAAAAGTAAATGCACTGTTGTTTAATCCACATGTAAAGGTAATGGTGGATAATAAACAGTCACTTTATGACGGTGAAGAGTTAAGCGGAAAAGTTGTCATGAGTTTTGATGGCGCAAAAACCAGTAAATTCCTATAAACATGTATAGAATTTTATAGAGTTCTTTTTCTATAAAACTCTGTTTTATACTCCGCAAACCTGTCTTCAAGTATCGCCTCTCGAACTTCTCTCATAAGATTTAAATAGTAGTGAAGATTGTGAATAGTTGCAAGTCTAAAGTATGTGATTTCCCTTGCGCGAAACAGATGGTTTAAATAAGCTCTCGAATAAGTCTTACATGTAATACATTGACATTCCGGGTCGATAGGCTCTGCATCCTCTTTAAATTTTGCACCTTTGATGTTTATTCTTCCAAAAGATGTGAAAAGTGTGCCGTTTCTTGCATTTCTAGTGGGCATAACGCAGTCAAACATGTCGATGCCGCGTTCTATGTTTTCGATGAGGTCTTCAGGAGTTCCAACACCCATGAGATAGCGTGGTTTATCTTTTGGCATGTACTGCACGGTATGCTCAACCGTGTTGTACATCTCTTCGTTTAACTCACCCACAGACAGCCCGCCAATAGCAAAACCGTCATAATCAAGTGCGCAAAGTTCGGTTGCACTCTTAGTACGAAAAGCTTTGTCTGTACCTCCTTGGATGATTGCAAATATGTTTTGCTCGACGCCTATCCCTTTTTCCTGATTTGAGCGAAAATATTCTATAGACTCTTTTGCCCAGGCAGTGGTTCTCTCGATACTGAGTGCAATTCTTTCCTGTGTCGCCGGAAGGGCGACAAGGTCATCGAGTATCATCATGATGTCAGAGCCAAGATTGTTCTGGATATCGATAACTTTTGTAGGTGTAAAAAAGTGTTTGGAACCGTCTATGTGGGAGCGAAACTCTATCCCGTCTTTTGAGGCTTTCGAGATATCGCTAAGGCTGAAAGCCTGAAATCCGCCGCTGTCAGTCAAAAAGCTTTTCGGATACTTTGTAAACCCATGGAGTTTTCCCATCTTAGCTACGGTTTTATCTCCTGGACGAAGATACATGTGATAAGTGTTTGCTAAAATTATCTCAGCTCCGAGCATATCTACAACGTCATGAACATCAAGAGATTTCACGCTGCCAACAGTTCCGACAGGCATGAAAACAGGAGTTTTTATAGTTGAATGGGCTGTTTTTATAGTGCAGGCGCGAGCATTTTTTGAAGTGGCTTCTAAAGTGAATTCCATAATTGTTTGTATCCTAAAATATATAATTTTGGTGGCATTATATCATATGAACAAAGTTGAGATAAGTTTAAATAATTACAATTTGATTTCGGCCTTTTGCTTTTGCTTCATAAAGAGCTTTATCAGATAAAGATACCAACTCCAGCATAGATAATGCATCTCTGTCTTGTACTACACCAAAAGAACAAGTTATTTGTATTGTATGGTTATTGATTTGTAATATTTTAGATTCTAGTATTTTTTTAATTCTATTGAATATTATAAGTGTTTCTTTTGCACTTGAATATATAAAGAAAATAAACTCTTCTCCGCCATATCTTGCAACAATATCGTATGCTCTAATATGCTCAACAAAAAGCCTGCTGACTTCTATTAGCACTTCATCACCTACTTGATGACCATATTCATCATTTATTTTTTTAAAGTAGTCAATATCAGCCATAACAACTGTAAAATCACTTCTAGTACGTCTTGCCTTTGAAAAGTCATAATTAACTTTTTCAAAAAAATATTTTCTATTAAATATATTTGTTAAACCATCAAAATTTTTCTCATAATTTTCACTTTCAATTACTAGAGTAGTTAACTTTTGTATAAACTGAAACTCTACGACAGCAAAATCTTCATATGTTTTTTCATTTACTATCCCTGTTGTTTTGTACTCTGTAAATAAATTGTCTATCAAGTTGTGCAATCGTTCATGTAGATTTTCAAAATCTAAAATCTTATCTTTTTTATCGTCTATATTTTTTATTCTAGAGTTTAAAATTGCATTTAGCATATGTGTGATTTCACAGTTTGAATATGAATTACGTTCAAGCATTTTGTCCAAATCATTTATTTCATGCTTACACACAATTATTTTAAATAATTCTATAATTTTTTTGAGATGTATATCTAAATTTGATTTTAAATTACCAGACAAATCCTTGTGGATGTCTATTCTGTCAATATTAGTCATGACTCACCTTTTTACTCTCTATATTTAAAATTATATCCTAAATATGGAGTTTGGAAATAATATGTTAAATATACCATTTGATGATTTCAAAAAGAGATAGCTAAAAAGTAGATAATTCTTTATTATATGAAAAAAGGTACTTATATTATTGGTTTTAAGACCTTTTAGTGTAAAATTTCAAAATTATTTTTTAAAAAGGTGTGTTTATGGCAACTATCGGCATGAGCGATATTAAGAAAAATGTTCGTTTGATTATAGGGGAAGTACCATATAAAGTAGTGGAGTTCCAACATGTTAAACCAGGTAAAGGTGCAGCCTTTGTTCGTATGAAAGTGAAAAGCTTTTTAAATGGCAAAGTGGTTGACAAAACTGTTCATGCCGGTGATAAATTTGAAGTTCCTGAAATCACTTATACAACTATGCAGTATCTTTACGACGATGGCGAGCAGTATCAGTTTATGGATAACGAGACTTATGAGCAACTTGGTCTTTCTTATGAGCAGTGTGATGATGCTTCAAAATGGTTCAAAGACGGTATCAATGTAGATATTATCTTTTACAAAGGCAATGCTATCTCTGTAAGTGCTCCAGAGACTATGGAACTTGTTATCACTGAAACGCCTCCAAACTTCAAAGGTGATACGTCAAGCGGAAGTAAAAAACCTGCGACTCTTGAGACTGGTGCAGTTATCCAAGTACCTTACCATGTTCTTGAAGGTGATACTGTCAAAGTAAACACTGTTGATTGTGAGTATTTAGAAAAAGTTAAATAATCTTTTTGATTTCTACATGTAAGTACATGTAGGAATTATCTCTCTAAAATCTTCAACTGCTTTTGTGCATACCACCATAAAAAGATGGCTGATGAGAAAATAATCATATCAAGTCCTATCCACATACTCAATATCCCAAACCCAAGCATTGATAAAATTGTAAATACTATAGCAGGTGCTATCACTTGTCTGTATACACTTATGGGGAAAATAACAGCCGGTTTTGCAATCCCCTGAAGCATGGCAATAGAGATAAATATCACCACAAAGCCATAAGAAGCAAGTCCACAAACACGCAGATAAAGTGCTGTCTGTTCTATGACTTCGGCATCCGATGTTAAAAGTGAAGCAAAATAATCTGCAAAAATAAAAAATGAACTCACTCCAATCGTGCTCATAACCCACCCGTAGCGGATAGCTGCATGTAGAGTAGGGGAGATACGCTCATAAGCTTTTGCGCCGTTGTTTTGGGAGACGATTGCCAGCGTTGCAATATTTAATCCTATAACCGGCATAAGAAATACCTGCTCGATACGCATCCCAATGCCGAATGCTGCAACCGCCTCTTTGCCAAAAGGCGCTACAAAATAGGTGATGACATACATGCCAAATGCCATCATAAACATGTTGATACTTGGAGGAAACCCCTGCTTAAGTAACTCACTAATGACTTTCTTGTCGTATTTAAAGCTGCTAAATCCAACCCATAGTTTTGTTTTTCTAACTTTGTAAAACAGGTAAAACATAGTAATGGCTTCCGCTATGACAGTTGCCAATGCTATACCGCTGACACCCAGTTTAAAATAATTTATAAACAGATAGTCTAAAACGATGTTTAAAAAAGCGGTAAATATAAGCACATTTCTAAAGGATTTTGTATCTCCAATGGAATTGAGAAGTGCATTCAAAAAGAAAGCTCCCACAAAAAACAGAGCACCATATAAAATGAGGTTAATGTACTGAAGTGTTTCTGCAACATAGGAAGGGTCGCTCAACGCTTCCACCAAAAATGGAACACTCAGCACACCAAGTACACTTAAAAGTATAGATAAACCCACTGCAAAAGCGACGGAGTTGAGCGTGATGTGTTGTGCTCTGTGTATATCTTTCTCTCCTAAGGCATTTCCCACCAAAGAAGTGACAGCCTCACTCATTCCGATACCTATAGCCAAAATCATAAAAAAAACAGAAGCCGATAAGGAGAGTGCCGCGAGTGCCTGCGTGGAAATCATCCCAGCAAAAAATGTATCGGTGATATTGAACATTGTATGAAAAAAATACCCCACAACAGCAGGCACTGCAAGTTTTACAATATGCTGTTTTATGACACCCTGAGTTAAATCCATAGAGTTTATTCCCTGATTGTGTGGTTGTGGATAATCTTCATAAAGGTATCTGCCATCATTTCATACCCTTTTTCATTAGGGTGTACATAATCACTTTTGAGTGTTTGGCGTGTTTCTATGTAAGTCAATATTTCATCTTCATAAATCACACCACTCTCTTTTGCAATATCGCTATAGAGAGGAAGTGTTTTAAATCCAACGAGATTAAAATCAGGAACACCCACAAACAGCACAATAGCACCGCTTTCTTTAATGAGTTTAATCATTGATAAAAGATTGTTTTTGAGCTCCACCTGTGAGCGTTGACGCAAGATGTCATTACCGCCGTGACAAAGAATGACAAGGTCAGGTTTTTGCTTTAAAAGCTCAGGAAGACGCTCTAAGCCCTCGGATGATTCTTCTCCGTTGATGCCTGCATTTATTACATGTAAGCCGCTCTTTTTTCCTAATAGGGCAGGATAGCTAAAAGCAGGGGAAGCCCCAAAACCGTAAGTAAGGCTATCTCCGAATGCTAGAATCAAAGGATTGCTTTTCAAAGTATTCTCAGATAGATCATTTTTATTCTCATTTATATATATAAGAAGCGTAAGAACAACAACTGCTAAAATAGCACTAATTGTAGTTTTACTCATCTATTACTTCCTTTGTAAACCCTATTTCAAGGCACTTTTTTTTCTATTAGCATTAACTACATCTACTTCTGTTATATGTTCTTTATTATAAAACAACAGATAAGTTGATGGTAAAATAAGTAAAGTCAACAGTGTTGAACTAATTATACCACCGGTAATAACAACTGAGAGTGGATACTGTATCTCACTTCCTACACCAGTCGCGTAAAGTAGTGGCAAGATTCCAAAGAGCGTTGTAAATGCTGTCATAAGAACTGGACGAAGTCTTAAAAGAGTCGCATCTTTAAGTAGAATCTTAAGTTCTACATGTGGAAACTTTGCTCTTAGTTCATCAATAAAACTCACAAGAACAATACCATTTAAAATTGCTATGGCAAAGATAGCTAAAAAGCCTATGACAGCTGATACAGAGAGATAAATCCCTGCATACAACAGTGCAATAATTCCGCCGATAAAGCCAAAAGGAACATTTATCAAGATAAGCATAGCTTTTGAGATGGAATTAAAGGCAGTGTATAGAAGCAAGATAACCAAAAGTATTGTGATTGGAATAATTATCATTAACTTCTGCGTTGCTTCTTGCATATTTTTAAAGTCGCCAGCCCAAGCAATGTAGTATCCATTAGGAATACTCACTTGCTCTTTTATGATTTGGTTAGCTTCGTGCACAAAAGATGCAACATCTCTGTCTTCTACTTCCATTGAGAGAACCATATAACGGCTAAGGTTTTCACGTTTGATGAAAGATGAACCATGACTGACTGTTATATCGCAGATTTGGTCTAAACTTACCAAGGCACCATTTTGTGAACGCATAGTGACTGCTTTAACGGACTCTATGTCTTTTTTCGCATCTTTTATTTTTGCAACTATACCAAAACGGCGAATACCTTCAATCTTCTCAGATACTGCCTCTTCTCCAATTCCGTTACGAATAACGCTCATAACTTCATCAACGCTTATTCCGTAACGGGCAAGAGCTAAATAGTTTGGTTGGATTTTGATTTGAGCTTGACCAAGTTGGGTTTCAACCTCCATCTCTTGTAAACCGTCTACCTCTTTTAATTTAGCTTGAATTGATTTAGCAATGGAGTCTAAAACTTTTTGATCATCTCCATATATTTTTACTGCAAGTTCAGCTTTTACACCCTCTAGCAACTCTTCAATGCGCATAGCAATAGGCTGAGTCGGGATAAACTGTACATACTCAAAACTGTGTTTTAAATCCTCATTCATCCTATGCGTTAAACCTTCAAGGTCTTTTATGTCATCTTTTAAAGTTAAAAGAACTTCCATATAGTTTGCCTGAGCTGTTTCGCCTTTTTCACTTCGTCCTATCATTGAAAGAACAGATGTTACTTCATTCGGGTAGTTTTTTAAGATATGCTTTTCTATCTCACTTGCGGTATGCGTTGATTGTTCCAGTCCTGTTCCGGGAATTGATATAACACGGTACATAATCGACTCTTCATTTAACTCAGGCATAAACTCACGCCCTTGCTGAGCTAAGATAAACGCTAAAACTAAAAATATTGCCGATACTCCAAGCAGCAGCATTTTTGCACGCTCAAGAGCAAATATCAATAAAGGAGTATAGACTTTTTTGATGTTTTTCATGACCAGATTCTCTTTAGAATTGGATGGTTTGAGCAGTAAGAAGGTTAATACAGGAACCAGAACCAGAGCAACAAGCAAAGAACCAAGCATTACAAATACAATGTTTAATGCCATTGGACTGTAAAGTTTTCCGGCTAATCCATCAAGAGAGAGCAGGGGTATAAAAACGGCTGCAATAATCAAGACTGCAAAAGTAACAGGAGTTGCCACTTCTTTGGCCGAATCCGCTATAACTTGCAGCCTTGGCGCATTTGGTTCATCATGAAGTTTTCTAAAAGAGTTTTCTACAACAACAATAGTTCCATCGACAATCATACCAACGGCAATAGCAAGACCGCTGAGACTCATAAGGTTTGCACTTATGTTGTAGTAATCCATAAGTAAAAATGCAATCAGCAAAGAGATTGGTAAAGATACGATGACTATAAAAGCTGAACGAAGTTCAAATAAAAACAAAAATAAAACAATAGCAACCAGAACAACACCAGACAAGAGGGCAGTTGTCATTGTATTTACAGCTTTATGAGTTATCTCGGTTCTGTCATAAACAGTTTCAATTGTAACACCTTTTGGCAGTGCAGCATTTACAGTATCGATTTTTTCTTTGATTAACTCTACAACTTGCGCGGCATTGGTAGCTGTTCTTTGCAGAACCATTCCCATAACAGCTTCATTTCCATCAATACTAACAGCTCCAAACCTAGGAGCTGAACCAGTCTCTACAGTAGCAACGTCTCTGATAGTTACAGATTGTCCCGATGCAGCTTTTACAACTGTATTTCGAATGTCATCTAAGCTGTTGTAAAGTCCTGCTCCGCGAATAAGATATTGCTCACGGTTAAACTCCAAATACTGCCCGCCGGCTGCTTGATTGCTCTTTTGTAAGGCAGTCACAACATCGCCGTAAGTCACTCCGATATCTTGAAGTTTTTTGGTGTCAATCAAAACATTATACTGCTTCTCATCTCCGCCCCAACCGATAACTTCCTCTACACCGCTTACGCTTTTAAATAATGGAGTTACAATGTAGTCCTGCATCTCTCTTATTTCACGGAGTGAGTATTTGCCAGTTGTATCTTTTACTTCATACCAAAACACTTGCCCAAGACCTGTTGTGTTTGGTCCTAAAACCGGTTTCCCCCAGCCATTTGGAATATCAACACCAGTTAGTCGTTCGCTGACAAGTTGGCGTAAAAAATAGATATCCATATCATCTTCAAAAAACACAGATACATAAGACAATCCAAAAATAGAATTCGACATAATCATCTTAACACCAGCCATGCCGGAGAGAGCTGATTCTATCGGGTATGTAAGTAGCTTTTCTATGTCTTCAGCAGAATTTCCGGGACTTTCAGTATAGACCACAACTTGTTTTGGCGTAATATCGGGAAAAGCATCTATTGGAATATCTCGATATGCTTTAAAACCAAAAGCAGTGATTGCAATAAAAAATACTAAAACTAAAAGTTTGTATTTTAGTGATAAATCAATAAGTTTATTTAACATCATATATCACCTAGTGCCCATGCTCGCCAAGAGATGATTTTAAAATCATAGACTTGGCATAATAGCTCTTATCACTCACATACTCTTCGCCAGATTCTATTCCACTAACTGCGACATAATCATCATCTTGTGTAATAATCTCAATAACACGGGCTTCATATTGTATAGCATCTTCTTCATGTTCATCGTGCTTGATTTTGGTATTTTTTTCATCTGCATGTTCTTCTTTGTGCATAAAAATCACCCACTCATTATTGAAAAATGAAAGCGCTGATTTTTTTACAGATACATACTGTTTATTTGGCTCAAAATAGAGAGTAGATGATACAAAACTGTTTATAAAGAGATTATCCGCTTTTTCATCAACACTTGATAAAACAACTATTCTCTGTGTCTTAACATCCAACTCCGGCAATATCTGTGTTACATGAGTTGTAATAGTTCTGCCGTTATAATCCACGCTAAGCTTCTGTCCGACTTTAACAACATCTCCATACTCCAGTGGCAAATATGATTGAATATAAAAAGCCTGATCTTTAATGATGGATATTAGAGCTTCATCTTCTCTTATGACCGTATGCAAGGGCTGAAGAAGAGTTGACACTCGTCCTGAACTATGAGCATAAAGAGTGAAGTTTCCCGTTGCTTCTTTGAGATTTTCTGTTTTAATCCCAAGTGTGTTTAACTGTGACTTTAGAGCAGAAACATTAGAGTTAATTGTATCTAATTCAATATTTAGATTATTTAGCTCCTGCATAGAAAGCATTCCTTTATCATAAAGTTTTTTATTTGCTTCATAATTTTTGTTTAAAGAGATAAACTGCTTTTGTAGAGAAATGTAGTCTGCTGTCATCTTTGACACTAATATTGACTCAATTAAAGCAATTTTTTGTCCTTCCTTTACGCTTTGTCCAGGCTCAACAAAATACTTTTCTAAATGACCGCTAACAAGTGATGTAACGAGTTGTTGAGCATTTGAGAGTTGAATAACCTTAGAATTGAGTTTAACTGATTTTCCAAATGAGCGAAGCTCAGCATTTGCCGTTGGTATATCAACACCAAATAGAGATGTGCCCAATAGTAATAGTAGTAAATATATTTTATTCATTATAGCTTCCTTGTGTATAGTTCGTATATATAGCATTTTGATTTAATGCCGTATGTATTTGAATAAGAGTTCTTTTGGTTTCAATAACCCTGTTTTTAATGTCTTGGAGTTGGAGTAGATTTATATTTGAAATCTCGTATCCATCTTCATACATCTTTAAAAGCTCAAGTTGTGTGCTTAGTATTTTTTCACTGTTTTCACTTAGTCTAAATAAAGATTGTCGCTCTTTTTGAAGTTTTTTAAGCTCAATATTTAAACGGCTATTTTCATTTTTTATTAAAAGTTCAGTTCTGCTTACTTGAAGAGTTGCAACCCTCTTTTCTTGGGACTTGTCATTGAAAATAGCCAGTGGAAAATTCAATCCAACTCTAACTATATCTTGTTCAGGTTCATTCTCCAGTTCTGTGAATAAGTTAATCCACTCAACACTGTTAGAGTTTAGTTTAGCCTCACGAAATGCCTGGTTTTGTTGTGCTTTAAAAACTTCAAGCTCAGGGTTGTTTATATTTTGCACATCAGCACTTATGGTAAAATCATAGACAGAGTCAAGTTCTATCTCTTCATTAACACCTGCAAATTTAAGTAGTGAATAATAAGACTGCATACTGTTTAAAGATAAAAAATCTTTTGAATTTTCACTCATCTCAAAATCTACTTGTGCTTGAAGTTTTACACCTTTTGAGATTGTACCGCTTTGTAATCGTGCAACAGAAATATCATATATTTTTTTTGCAATTTGGAGTTCTTCATCTCCAAGACCAAGAAGCATTTTGGCTTGGGAGTATAGAGTATAGGAGATTGACATGTCACGAATAAATATGGCTCTTTTTTGAGCCAAAGAAGCATTCGCACTTTTTATATTTGAGCTTGCAACTGCTCTTTTATCATCTGCTACATTCCATAAACGAATAGGCTGTGAGTAATTAACTCGGTATCCTTCATCACTGCTTCCAATATCGGGCTTAAATGAAGAGTATTCCAGCTCTAAAGTAGGATTTTCATATCTTGTGAGGATATCGCCTTCTTCTTTTGTCTGTTGAACAGCTAATGCTGAAGACTCCAAGTAGGGACTGTTTTGTATAGCCTTTTGTAAAAAAATATCAAAACTCTCAGCACCTAAAAATGTGCATATAAATCCAGATATAAGTATGTATTTGAACATAACTATCCTTTGTAAAAATAAAAATTTGGTATAGGTGTAGGTTGTAGTAAGGTGTTATGCGATAGGTGGTTTGAAAAATTTCAAATTAGTTTGAAAGATGTAAGATTCTTTTTTTTGAGATAGCAAAGAGTTGGTCGAATTCATTTGGGCTAAAATGCTATACTGAGGAAGTAAATAAGCATGGTGATATTCATAATGGATATCACAAATATCACCATGATCTGATGGAACTTCAAGTTCGCTTATATATTCAGAGACAGAACAGTGATTGTTATCATAAGAAGCAAATACATATTCGTGAACTAGAGAGAAGCTCATTACAAACAACAGTATTAAAGGTAGCATACTCTTTATTTTCATTCTTGAATTGTATCATATTTTATGGTTTATCTTAAGAAATTGAAGAGATAGTCGGTGAAAATGCTTTGGTGCTGACCGCTACGCTTTGACCGACTGTGAAAGATTTTGCCTCGCTGGAATCCAGCACAACCTCTACTATCTGTTGTCCGATTGCTACTATGGCTACATGTATGACATCCGCCTTTATGATGTCCAAAAGCTCCCCTTGGAGTGTGAACTTTTGACTTCCTTTTGTTTGCAGAAACACATCTTTTGGCGTTGAATCTTTCGTGATGACACCTTGTTTGAGTACAATAACTCTCTGTGCCAAACGATAGATCTCACTTGGGTCATGACTCACCATGATTGTTGTCATCTCAAACTCTTTATGCATGGTTAAAATATCGTTTTGAAGCTTTGTTCTCATAAGAGGGTCAAGTGCTGAGAGCGGCTCATCCATGAGTAGAACTTTTGGGCGGTTCATAAGCGCGCGGCACAAGGCAACACGTTGTTTCTGACCACCGCTTAGAGTATCGGGATAACGGTTTTTAAGCTCAGTAAGTTCCGTTAACTCAAGTAAATGTTTAGCCAACTCTTTGTCTTTTTTTACAAAAAGCAGGTTTTTCTCAACGCTCATATTTGGAAAGAGGGCATAGTCTTGAAACACAAAACCGATTTCTCTCTCTTGCGGAGCTTTGTTTATCTTCGTATCAAGCCATGTTTTTCCAAAAACATCTATCTTGCCCTCAGCTTTTTCAAGCCCCGCCAAGATTCTTAAAAGTGTTGTTTTACCACTTCCGCTTTCTCCTGCAACCGCTATAAACTCACCTTTTTTTATGTTTACATGTATGTCTAGAGTCATCTCTGCTTGAGTTCCATGTAGCTGTTTTTTGATTGCAATCTCAATCATACTATTATCCCCGCTTTACGGGTATAGTGATGGTTAAAAAGATAAACGCCAAGTAGGACTGAAAAGCTGATAAGAAGCATAATGGCACTGTAGATGTGGGCATTGGCGTAGTCCATCACTTCAACTGCTTCATAAATAGCGACAGAAGCCACTTTTGTCTCTCCGGGGATTGAACCGCCGACCATTAAAACAACACCGAACTCTCCGACCGTATGTGCAAAGGTGATGATAGTCGCAGTCAAAAGTGCCGGTTTTATGTTTGGAAGCGCCACATGTAAGAGTGTGGTAAGTTTACTTTTACCTGCAATGTAAGCCGCTTCAAGCATGTTTTTATTTAAAGATTCAAAACCGCCTTGAAGCGGTTGAACCATAAAAGGAAAAGAGTAAAAACAGCTCGCAATAACAAGCCCTGTAAAATTAAAAACCATTTTTATCCCAAAAGTCTCTTCAAAAAAAGCACCGATAGGTGAGTTCTGAGAGAGTGCAAAGAGTATGTAAAAACCTATGACCGAAGGCGGTAAAACTATCGGAAGTGATACAACAGCTTCTATAAATGGCTTAAAACGGCTCTTTGTCTGACTCAGCCACCAACTCAGAGGAAGAGCTATGAAAAAGAGTATAAAAGTTGTAATGCCGGCGAGTTTAAAAGAGAGGTAAAATGGTTCTAAATCAAGTCCGTTCATCCGTTTTCTCCTACTATTTGCGCTACCGAAATGTCAGTTGCTTTTATGAGTGCGATGATTTTATCGCCAACTTTTATATCCATTTTTGAAGCAGAATTTTGTGTGATTATACTCTCTAAAATTGTATCTTTTATCTTGATTTTCACACTGCAAAGAATCACTCCATTGTCAATTTCATAAACTTCACCATGAAGCTGGTTAGAGATACTTATCTGATGTTCTATTTCTTTTGCCAAAGAGATATTTGTAGCCTTAGCTTTTATCGTTACATGTGTACCGACCTGCAGTTTTTCATTTAACTCCAACGCGACCATACTCATATGAAACCCAAGAGCATCAAAGCTCAAAGCTGAGATGTTTTGGTGTTTTTTGATATTTGTAATGGTGGCTTTGATTTGGTTCATGTAACTCAATCCTTTATTAGTATCGTAGTATATTATTTTATATATCGAAGTGTCAAGGTACTTATTTTTTGTAATAAAATTAAGATAAAATACTTTCTTCAAGGAGACTCTCAAATGCTCAGAATAGTTTTATTTTTACTTCTACTTACTTACACTTCACTTTTTGCAAAAGATTATAAATTAGAGTTAGGTCTCGGCGTGGGTTCATTGTATTATCCAAATTATATCGGCTCTAAAACAACACAAATCATAACAGTTCCATTGCCATATATACGATACAGAGGAGATTATTTTCGTATTGATGAGAATGGATTAAGCGGAAAGCTTTTTGGCGTAGACGGATTAAGGCTTGATTTGAGTGTCAGCGGTTCTCTTCCGGCAAACAGTGAACAAAACGGAACCAGAGAAGGGATGCCAGACTTAGACTTGACAGGTGAAGTCGGTTTGCAGCTCATATATAAGATTTTTCAAAAGGGTGTCAGTACGCTCGAGTTTGAGTTTCCTATCCGTGCTGTTTTATCTACCGATTTTACCAACCTTAAATATCGAGGGTTAGTCTCAAATCCTCAGCTAAAGTACTCACTGGATTATAGTGAGTTTTCTTTTTCATTTAGAAGCGGCGTTATGATAGCCGATGAAAATTACAATAGTTATTATTATGAAGTAGAAGAAAAATATGCAACTCCGAGTAGACCGGCATACAAGGCAAAGGGAGGCTTTAGCGGTATCAGAAACAGAATAGGGATGACCTACCGAAAAAACAACTGGTGGGCCGGAGCATTTATCTCTCACTTTAGTATAAACAATGCCGTATTTAAAGATTCGCCACTCGTTCAAACACATGACGCCACATATGCCGGCGCATCGGTTGCCTATATATTTTATACTCAGGATTAGATTTTTTACTTTAAATGTAATATTATTGCTTAAGTTAGTGCCATTCTTTACAAAGGGTGTAGTTTTGTATATTTAAGCACAATATGAGTAGTATTTCTCTACTTACAAAATAGGAAAATATGATGTTCAATAAGATATGGGAAGTATTTTGGAGATTTTTAGGATTGGGCTTTATTAGTTTCGGTGGACCTGCTGCACACATCGGATATTTCCAAAAAACTTTTGTACAAAAGCTTCAATGGATAGATTCTCAAGCATATGCAAGACTAATATCCATGAGTCAATTTTTACCAGGTCCGGGATCAAGCCAAATTGGATTTGCCATTGGAGTTCGTCGTGCAGGTATTTTTGGAGGGATAGCCGCATTTGTAGGTTTTACATTACCATCATTCCTCTTACTCTATTTTCTTGCCACCACCAATAGTGAGCAGTATTCCAGCGTATTCGCAGGTATTGTTCATGGATTAAAACTGCTGGCTGTCGTTGTTGTTGCTGATGCTGTACTCAGCATGTTTAAATCATTTTGCAAAGAAAGAATCTCGATTGCAATCGCTGTGTTTACCTCTGCTGCTTTACTGTTTATGCCAAGCTTATGGACTCAGATGAGCGTTTTAGTGATGGCAGCTATTGTAGGCATCCTATATACTAAACCAAATCTCCATAATAATCTAGCCAAAATACGATTTAAGAAACTGCCTCTTATAGTGTTCTTTATCTTTTTTTTCGGTTTGCCTTTTCTAGCAGCTATGTCACCATGGCTAGAACTGTTCTCTGATTTTTATCAATCTGGAAGTCTGGTCTTTGGCGGTGGTCATGTTGTTTTACCCCTTTTGCAACAAACATTAGGAGATTCCATCTCTACTGATCGCTTTTTATTAGGGTATGCCAGTGCCCAAGCTGTGCCGGGACCAATGTTTTCAGTAGCTGCTTTTTTGGGAGCGGATTTATCGCCGGACAATCAGCTTTTAGGTTCCGTATTGGCAACGGTAGCTATATTTTTACCAGGCTTTTTACTTCTTCTAGGTTTACAAGGAACATGGGAATCACTTGTAGCAAAACCAAAAATAGCGGGTGCAGTCTGGGGTATTAATGCAGCTGTGGTTGGTCTATTACTCTCTGCCCTGTACAACCCTATATTTACCAGTGCCGTTTCCACGCCTGTAGAAATGTCCTTAGTAATCATAGGCTTCTTTTTATTAAGGACGGTTAGAATACCAATAGTAATATTAGTATTTGCATTTGGTGCAATTGGAGTGCTCCTAATTACATCCATGTGAATGAATCTCTATGTTTAAGAAGTTTTAAGGGAAGTGAAAATGTATGATTTTTTAATAATTGGAGCTGGAAGTGCAGGGTGCAGCATAGCTCATTTTTTACAACAAAATGGTAAAAAAGTGGCTGTTATGGATAGAGAAGGCATAGCCGCAGGAGCTAGTGGAGCGGCAGGAGCATTCCTGTCACCTCTTCCTGGTAAGCAAAATCCTTACAATACTTTTGTCAATGACGCTCTCGACTTTTCAATGGATTTTTATCAAAAATTACTCCCTGAGGCACTTGACAAAAAAGGTGTTCTTCGAGTTGCAGCTGATAACTTCAAGCAAGAAAAACTAAAAAACAACGCTGTAGCGTATGATTATTTTGATGCCGATAAACTGCAAAATATATCAAAAAATTTTAGAGAGATAGATGGCTATTTTTATGAGAATGCAGCTGTCTTAGATCCTTTGAAAATTTGTAATAAATTACTCGAAGGATGTGATTTTTACACTCGAGATGTAAGAGAGTTGACTTTTGAAAATGGATTTTACATACTAGAAGATATAAAAGCAAAAAACATCATTTTAGCCCAAGGAGTAAGCAACTCCTTAGTAGAGATTCCTTATATGCAAATATCTCCAATTTTTGGACTTAGAGTTGATGTAAAAACAACAACGAATATCCCTTGTAATATCCATAAATCCATCTCTGTCTCAACAAATAAACAAGATGGTACGGTATCCATCGGAGCAACGCAGGAAAGACATGATAGTTCAAAAATGGAGTGTTTAACGACATGTGACAAGTGTGCTTTTTATGTAAATAGCGAAGAAGTACAGATAAAAACTCTTTTAAATCAGGCAGATGAGTTGATTGAGCTGGAAAATTTAGAAGTAGTAAAAGTATATAAAGGTGCCAGAGCGTCTATCAAAAGCTACTTTCCTGTTATCGGCAAGATTGTAGACTATGAAAAATCTTTACAAATATATCCATCCATAAAGAATGGTACAAAAATCCCAATAAACTCTCTTCTTTATTATCCAAACCTCTATGTCATAAACGCACTTGGTTCAAGAGGTTTTGTATTTGGTCCTTATCTGGCAAAAATTTTAAGTGAAAATATAATCAATGACACTCAAATACCTAAAGAACTCTCAACACAAAAACTTTTTTATAAAATGGCCAGATCAAAATCACATTAAAAAAATTACTTCACATTAAGCCGTTTTTACTATAATATTATCCTTACAAACCAAACTTCTAAAGGTATTACCCATGAGCGTACAACCCTTCACACATTTACATCTTCATACAGAATACTCACTGTTAGATGGTGCAAATAAATTAACAAATTTAGTAAGCCGTGTGAAAGAGCTTGGTATGACCTCTGTTGCCATGACGGATCATGGGAATATGTTTGGTGCTATTGACTTTTATAAACAGATGAAAGAAGCAGGACTCAAGCCTATTATCGGGATGGAAGGGTATATCCATAATGGCGCTACGCTGGATGATAAAACTACAAGACAGAGGTTTCATGTTTGTCTGTATGCAAAAAATAAAAAAGGCTATGAGAACCTCATGTACCTTTCTTCCAAGGCTTTTATAGACGGATTTTACTACTTTCCCCGCATCAACAAACAAGAGCTTCGTGAGCATTCTGAAGGGATTATCTGCTCTTCTGCATGTTTGCAGGGTGAAGTGAACTGGCATCTTAACCTTAGTGAGAGAAATCTTAAAAACGGTGCACTTGGGTATGAAGCGGCAAAACAAGTCGCTCTTGAATATAAAGAGATATTCGGTGATGATTTTTACCTTGAACTTATGCGTCATGGGATTGGTGACCAGCTCAACATCGATGAACAGATTTTAAAAATCGCCAAAGAAACAGAGATAAAAGTCGTAGCGACAAATGACACGCACTACACTTACCCCGGCGATGCTCAATACCATGAAGCGTTTATGTGTATAGGGATGAATAAACTCTATGATGACCCAAATCGTATGCGCCATTCAGTGCATGAGTTTTACATTAAAAGCCCAGCGCAGATGGCTCGGCTTTTTGCTGATATTCCTGAAGCTATAACGCACACTCAGGAGATTGTAGATAAATGTGAAGATTACAGTCCTATCGTTAAAACCCCAACACCACCTAACTTCAAATTTACAAAAGAGTATGCAACAGCTGAAGGTTTAAATATCAACTATGCCGATGATACGCCTATATCTAAAGATGCCAGTGAAGATGAGAAAAAGAAATGGTTCAGTGCGGCTGATAAAAATGATGCAGAATATTTCATCGTAAAGTGCCGTGAAGGTTTAGAGAACAGACTCAAGATAGTTCCACCGGAGCGTCATCAGGAGTACAGAGACAGACTTGAGTTTGAGATGGATGTTATAAACTCCATGAAATTTCCGGGTTACATGATGATAGTCTGGGATTTTGTGAAAGAGGCAAAAAGAATCGGTGTGGCTGTTGGTCCAGGGCGTGGTTCGGCAGCGGGGAGTTTGGTTGCTTTTTCTCTCGACATCACCGACATTGACCCTATGAAGTATGATTTGCTTTTTGAGCGTTTTTTAAATCCTGAACGTGTAAGTATGCCCGATATCGATATGGACTTCATGCAGGCACGACGCGGCGAAGTTATAGACTATGTTGTGCAAAAATACGGACGAAATCAGGTAGCGCAAATAGTCACTTTTGGTTCACTTCTTGCAAAAGGGGTTATCCGTGACGTTGCCAGAGTTTTGGACATGCCTCTGAGTCAGGCAGACAAAATGGCAAAACTTGTTCCCGATGAGCTTGGCATCACACTCAACGGTAAAACAAAAAATGGGGAGTTTAAAGAGGGTGCTTTTCAAAAAGAGCCGAAACTTCAAGAGCTCATAGCGAGTGATCCGAATTCTGCAAGAGTTTGGGAGTTTGCTAAAAAGCTTGAAGGACTCAAGAGAAACTCAGGGATGCATGCAGCCGGCGTTGTTATCTCAAACGAGGAACTTTGGAAAAAAACTCCTATCTATAAACCATCAGGTGAGACAACTTTTATAACACAGTATTCACTGAACTTCCTCGAAGATGTCGATCTCATAAAGTTTGACTTCTTGGGACTGAAAACTCTCGATGTAATTGACAATGCTATAAAGCTGATAAAAAGAAGATATGACAAAGATATCGACTGGCATCTCATAGATGAAAATGACAAAAAAGTTTATGATGTGGTTCAAACAGGCGAGACTGTTGGCATGTTCCAGATAGAGTCCTCCGGTATGCAGGATTTAAACAAACGCTTAAAACCTTCAAACTTCGAGGATCTTATCGCGGTCTTGGCACTTTATCGTCCGGGTCCAATGGAGTCGGGGATGCTTGATGACTTCATCGAGCGTAAACATGGTCGTCAGGCGATTACATATGTATTTCCCGCACTTGAAGAGATACTTAAGCCGACGTATGGGGTTATCGTTTATCAAGAACAGGTAATGCAGATTGTTCAAACCATAGGCGGTTTTAGCCTTGGCGGTGCGGATATCGTTCGTCGCGCCATGGGTAAGAAAAAAGTTGAAGAGATGCTAAAGTACAACAAAGAGTTTTCTCTTGGTGCACAAAAACAGGGACTTGATTACGACAAAGCTTCAAAACTTTTTGACCTTATTGAAAAGTTTGCCGGATACGGTTTTAACAAATCACACTCGGCAGCGTACGCGATGGTTACATTCCAGACTGCATGGCTCAAAGCGTACTATCCAAACGAGTTCATGGCGGCACTTTTAACCTCAGACAAAGACAACATGGATAAAGTTGTCCGTTATATCGATGAGGTAAGACGGATGGGAATCGAGCTTTTACCTCCTGATGTTAACGACTCATACTTGGAATTTTCAGCGATAACCAAAGATGAGAGAGAGATTGTTTTATTTGGTCTTGGAGCTATTAAAGGGGTTGGAAAATCTGCTGTTTTATCCATCATTGAGACGAGAGAAAAGAGCGGAGATTTTACCTCCATCCAAGATTTCGTAAATAGAATCGACCCTTCAAAAGTAAACAAACGCTTTGTAGAATCTGTCATAAAAGCAGGCGGATTTGACAGGTTTGGATTCTCAAGAAAAGCACTTTTAGACCAGATAGAACTCATCGTTGAGACTGCAAAAAAAGCGAGTGATGCCAAGAAAAATGCGATGGGAAGTCTTTTTGGTGATGATGACGAGATTACAACCGTGAAGTTGGAACTTACAAACTCAGATGAGTACACGCTTAAAGAGATTTTGGAGTTTGAAAAAGACACTTTAGGATTTTATGTCTCAGGGCATCCAATGGATGAGTACAGAGAGCAGATGGAAGATTTAAGTTATACGCTGTCCTCCGAAATAGAGAGTGTAAAAGACGGTTCTTATGCTATTTTCATCGGTAAAGTCGAAGAGATACAAAAGAAGACATCCAAAAAAGGAAACCAGTTTGGGATTGTGAGTCTCATGGACTTCCATGGCAACGTTGAGATTATGCTTTTTTCCGATAAGCTTGATGAACTCAATGAGATGGACTTAAATGAACCGGTAGCATTTAAAGCAAAAATCACCCACACAGAGATGTTCACAAGAATCGGTGTGACAAAAATCATGACACTCAAAGAGGCAAAAAAAGAGACGAAGAAAGTGAAAAAAGAGGTGCAGGAAATTGCGCCGGAACCTATAAACCTTGCAGTAAGACTTGACAATGATAGCAAAATTCTAGATGAGCTATACTTACTGATAAGACAACACCCAGGCAACCGCCCGCTCAAAATAACACTTTTAGCAAAGCTTCAAAATGTCGTGATTGACTCCGCAATAAGGGTAAGCAGCAACATAATAACAGCTTTGGAAAATAATGAACATGTGGATATTATTTCTTAGCTTTGAGTATAATAACTGAAAATAATTTCAACAGGATTATGTAATGAAAACAGATATACGATGGCACCAACGATTTTCAAATTACAAAAAAGCGTTAATTCAATTGCAGGATGCCGTACAATTATCCCAGCAAAGAGAACTTACACCGCTTGAAAAGCAGGGGTTAATCCAATCGTTTGAATATACGCATGAGCTTGCATGGAAAACACTCAAAGATTTTTTGCAATACCGCGGCAGTACAGAAGAGATTTACGGCTCGAAAGATGTCTCAAGACAAGCTTTTGCAAATGGGATTATCTCCGATGGTGAAACTTGGATGAGCATGGTAAAAAGCAGAAACTTAACATCTCATACCTACGATGAAGAGACTGTAGAAAAAATAGTAGATGTGATTTTAGGAAGCTATATTTTTGAGTTTGAAAAACTCGAAGAAAAACTTGATAGTTTAAAACAAGAAGAGTTTGGTAACATATGAAATATGGACTAAGCGAAGATGTTGTTGCTAAAATAAAATCTGTATTTGCTAAGTATCCTCAAATAAAAAAAGTCGTACTTTATGGCTCAAGGGCAAAAGGGAATTTTAGGGATGGCTCAGATATAGATTTGTCTTTGGGTGGAGATGATATACAGTTTTCACTTTTGCAAAAGATAGAGCTGGAACTTGATGATTTACTACTCCCATATACTTTTGATTTATCTGCTTATAGTGAGTTAAAAAGTGATGAGCTTAAAGAGCATATTGATAGAGTTGGCATTTTGCTTTAGTAGAATATTTATTATGAAAAGGATTTGGCGTAATGGAAAATATTTCATTTCAGAGCTGCATGTAGAACTATCATGAATAAAACAATCCTCAAACAAGCTTTTTTATTTAAAGATGAAAATCCTGTTTTTAGCAAGGTAAAAGAGTTGAGTCAATTGGCTTTAAAGTATCAAAGTGAAAATGAAATTTATTTTTTACATGCAAAGCGAGGGGAAAAAGCAGTTGTTAAAAATCAAGAGCTTTTTTTTAGATTTTTGTTCCAAACACAGCAGGTGAGTATAAATAATTTTGAAGATATAAGCAATATTTTAAACGCTGAAACTAGAAGTGATAATATTAAGTTCAGCGGAGATTCTAAATCAAATTTTATTAGAGTTTTTGATAATGTGGTTGTTGTTAAAAAAAAAGGCGAAATAGCAAAACTGTATCAAAGTTATGATTTGAATGAACTGGAGATAATAGAAAATTTTTTAGCTATAGAAAATGGGGAAACTTTTTTAAATATTGAAAAATTTTCAGAGTATTTTAATGAAGATTATTTTATATATTTGGCTGGATATGCAAACACACTTACGAGAACCTTTTTAAAAACAAAAAAAGTAACTTTCTTTGTAGATTTCGACATTGAGGGGCTGAATATTTATGAGAGTTTTGAATGTGAGAGTAAAAAGTTGCATATTCCAAAAAATATAGAAAAATATTTTTTAAATGAAAAATATAATAATGTTGAATTGTATAAGAAACAAAGAGCAAGAATGAAAAGTAACTATTCACAAGATGTTATGCCAATAATTGAACTTATAAAAGAATACAATACAGTAGTCGAACAAGAGATAGTTTATGAAACACATTGAACTCCTAAAATTGCTCCATGACAACAGAGAATCCATAGATAAAGCTTATCGACAGGATTACGTCCAAAATGTGTCGCATGAGTTGCTTGATTCAACGCTGTTTGTGAAGATAAATGAGAGATATAAACTCAATAAAAACTACTTGAATTTTGTAGATTCTGTTTTGCAGAGAATCGATTACAGCATTATCTTTGGTGATTACGAAAAAGAGTACAAAGAGCTGGTTAAAAACAAAAAAAGGTACCAAGAAAGCTCAAGCGAGTTTCATAAATCTGCCATACTCAAGCTCATAGAAGATTTATACCAAAAGTTTACCAATCGTGATAGAGAGATACAGATACTTCTGCTTCGTCTTGAAAACGACACCTCTTTAGACATAGATATTTTGCTGGAAAATGCAGGAGATATTTTAGAAAAAATTGATGAATTAATAAGCGCTAATGAGAAGATAGGCTCTTTTTTTAGAGAAGGTTTGAGAGGTGTTGATGATGCGGTTGACACACTTCTGCAAAGTATTAGCGTAGATATATTAAAGTACATACAAAACATTGATACCTACATAAAACAAATAAATCAGTTTATTATTCAAACTAAAAAAAGACGCTTTGTAAATAAACAGATAATTAAACTTTCAAATATGATTTTAGATGAGGATGTAAATATTTTAGAAGAGCATTTAACGCTTCACTATAAAACCCTCTATCATACAGTAGAGAAAAGCCAAAAAAATAGAATTTATGCCTTTGTAGATGATGAAGATATTGTTAAAATAAAAAAAGAGTTAAAGGCTATGTTCTCTCATCTTGAAATCTCAAAGCCAGTGAAAAACAGCTCTATTAAACCGCAAACAAAAGAAAAGTTAGAAATAATTGATATAGATAAATTACTAAGAGAGTTGGAAACTGAGAAAAGTGATGATATATTTTTGTTTATAAAAGCTCACTCTGAGTTATCAAAATACAAAGACAGCGAACTTATCAATGAATCTTTTAAACTTTACCTGCAAATAATTACAGATGAAAGAGTATTATTTAACAAAAATTTTAATGAATTTGGCATAAAGGTGGCAAAATGGCAGTAGGTTTGGATGAAGTGTTTAAAGTTTTGAG
>CALCGG010000208.1 GCA_937900945.1 uncultured Sulfurimonas sp.
ATATGTTAGTATATCAAAAAAGGGAAACATTTATGAACTGTACATGTGGGCTTGATAAAGAGTATGACGAATGTTGCGGCGCAATAATCAATGGAAACAAAGATGCTCTGACACCGCAAGAACTCATGAGAAGTCGTTACAGCGCTTACGTAAAAGGCGATGGAAGATATCTGGTTTTAAGTGCTGTTAAAGATAACCGCTATGATGAAGATATTGAACTCATAGAAGAGTTTAGTAACTCTGTAAAATGGCTAAAACTTGATGTGCTGTCCGCAATAGGTGACACTGTTGAGTTCAAAGCCTACTACCGCGACAAAGAGGGGCTAAAAGTTTTGCATGAGAAAAGTAACTTTAAAAAAGAAGACGGCATGTGGAGATATGGTGACGGACTACTTTATAACTCCAAGATTGAGAGAAATGAAACCTGCCCATGCGGAAGTGGAAAAAAATACAAAAAGTGCTGTGCTTAAAACAGCACTTTCTCACACATCGCTATTTTTGCATAGTCGTTTAGATATTCAAGCATAATTGCATCGTACTTTTTTACATCTTTATCGTTATCTGTAATGAAATCAAAAACTCTCAAATGCCTTTTGTCTTTTAGCGTTGTTTGAATGACTATTCCGGCATAAGTTATCAACTCTTCACCCTCCATAATCCCAAACATTTTATAGTCCATATATCGCATGTCATATATCAAATCCTCAAATTCTTTGTATGACAATTCTATTCTTAGCTGCGAGACAACTTCATAAGCAGTAAATAATTCTTTTAAATCTAATTCTCTAATTTGCATTTATGCCCTTAAATATAAAATTTTATAATTTTACAATAATTAGATACAATGATACATAAAAATTTCAAGGAGGTTCTATGCCTAACAATCACTATTATAATGTGATAATAGTTGGTGGCGGTATTTCAGGTACAGCCTTGCTTTATACACTTGCTAAATATACAAATATAAAAACTGTAGCACTCTTTGAAAAGTATAATGACATTGCCACGCTGAACTCTAATGCAAAAGGTAACTCGCAAACTCTGCACTGTGGAGACATAGAAACGAATTACACTTTAGAAAAGGCCATCAAAACAAACAAAACTGCGACTATGGTTGAAAACTACGGAAAACTTTATGGATATGAAAACAAATATATGTTTAAAATCCCAAAGATGGCGCTTGGTGTAGGAGACAAAGAGGTTCAATTCATTAAAGACAGATATAAAGAGTTTAAAGATGCTTTTCCATACATGGAATACTGGGATAAAGCAAAACTGGCAGAGATTGAACCGGCACTTTTAAAAGGCAGAGATGCAAATGAAGATATCGCTGCTATGGGAACAGACAAAAGATGGAGTGCAGTAGATTTTGGTGAAATCGCTAAAAGTTTTGTGCGAAATGCAAAAAAAGAGAACTCTGATATAGATGTTTACCTTAGCAAAGAGGTAGAAAAGATTAAAAAAATTGGGAACAAATTTGAAGTTATAGTAGAAGGAAAACCATACTATAGTGATTATGTAGTTGTCAACGCCGGTGCGCATTCACTTCTTCTGGCTCATCAAATGGGACATGGCCAAAATTTTTCTTGTCTGCCTGTCGGTGGAAGTTTTTACTATTCCAAAATAGATTCACTAAAATCAAAGGTTTACACCATACAAAATCCGAAACTGCCCTTTGCAGCTATTCATGGTGATCCAGATATTATTCATGATAACACTGTTCGTTTTGGTCCAACAGCTATAGTACTTCCAAAACTAGAAAGATATCATCATGCTCACTTTTTAGATTTTATAGAGACACTTGCTCCATCTAAAGAGGTATTTGAAGTTTTTTATGACCTTATGTATGACGATGATATCAGAGAGTATGCTATTAAAAACTTTCTATATGAAGTCCCAGGCATCAGAACTAAACTCTTCGCCAAGGAAGTGCAGAAAATAGTGCCATTTATAACTGAAGATGACATAGAATTTGCTGATGGCATTGGTGGACTGCGACCTCAGGTTATAGATAAAGTAAGTAAAAAACTTTTTCTCGGTGAAGCAAAGATAGAAACAGGAGAAGGAATAGTTTTCAACATGACACCTTCACCTGGGGCTACAAGCTGTTTGGGAAATGCGTATAAAGATGCAGAACTTATTTGTGACTTTTTAGGTGCAAAATTTAAAAAAAAGAAATTCAATAAGGAGTTAGTAAATGAAAAATAGTTTTACAATAATAAACAACCGAACAAATGAGTCATTTGAATTTGACATATTAGACGCGGCAAGGGGTCCCAGTGTAGTTGACATATCAACATTTTATGCAAAAACAAAAATGTTCACTTATGACCCAGGATTTACATCTACCGCTAGTTGTATATCTGATATAACATTTATAGATGGTGAAAAGGGTGAATTAAGATATAGAGGAATTGAAATAAGTGAGCTAGCTTCTAATAACAGCTATCTCGATGTATGTTATCTTCTTTTGAATTCAAAACTTCCAAATAAAGAAGAATCAAAAGATTTTGACTTGGAACTGAGACATAGATCCTTTTTACATGAGGGTTTAAAAAACTTATTTAAAGCTTTCCCATCCAATGCCCATCCTATGGCTACTCTCTCTTCCGCTGCATCTGCATTATCATCATTTTATTATGACCATTTAGTCATACATAGTGAAGCAGAATACCAAGAGATGGCAAGAAGAATCATTGCGAAAATGCCGACAATTGCTGCTTTTGCTTATCGACACTCCATCGGTGCACCATTTATTCAACCTGACATTGACAAAAGTTTTACAGAGAACTTTTTGTATATGCTTCGAGCATATCCAGGTGGGAAAATGCATAGAAATGCTAACGGCGAAGATATTATAAGAGAAATTGAAATAAAAGCTCTTGATACAATCTTTACTCTGCATGCCGACCATGAACAAAATGCTTCTACAACGACAGTCCGTACTGTTGCTTCAACCGGAGCACATCCATATGTAGCTATAAGTGCCGGTATATCAGCACTTTGGGGAAGAGCTCATGGCGGAGCGAATGAGTCAGTTATCGCACAATTAGAAATGATAGGAAGTGTAGAAAATGTAGATAAGTTTATAGCTCGAGCAAAAGACCCAGAAGATGAGTTTAGATTAATGGGATTCGGACATCGTGTGTACAAAAATTTTGATCCACGAGCGAAAGCTTTAAAAGAACTACAAGATGAACTGAAAGTTGAGCTAAATCTTGATTCAAATCTCATGGAAATAGCCAATAGAATTGAACAGATTGCTCTAAGTGATGAATACTTTATAAGCAGAAAACTTTATCCAAATATTGATTTTTATTCAGGTGTTATCTTAACAGCACTTCAAATTCCAAAATCAATGTTTACTCCTGTTTTTGTAATAGGAAGAACAGTGGGATGGATAACACAATGGATTGAGTACAAGAAAGAAACAAAAACAAAAATTTCTAGACCTAGACAACTTTATCTAGGAAAATAATGATTCTCAGCTTTAGCTGAGAATCTAATATCTTTGTCTTATTTATAATTTGTTAGATTTTTTTCAATAGTTTTTGGGATTTATCTAAAAAACTTAAGTTCTTTATCTTATCTTTTAGTCCAAAAAAATAACCAGACTCTTTTTTTTCTGGGCTATCCACATGCCATAGCAATGAATCTCCATTAGCAAGAACCAAGGGGATACTAAAACCGCTTGTTCCATTAAATTCGTAAAGCTGCTCAAGTGAACGAACATCAACATAAGCTTCTGTAGTTTCTTTTGTTATAGGATTAATTAATAATGTTTTTATCATTCAATACTCCTTCGTATATAACTTCTATTATTTATCAAGCATTATTTAGTCCACTATATAGTAATACTGCAAAATAATCATAATTTTTAAATAACTATAACTTTTGATTGTTATTATACACGGTAATAGAATAATGAAAGATAAATAACTAAAATGATATACTTTTGCCACTTGCACAAAGGAACTACATGTTGATTGTTACTTCATATTATAGTTGTTTAAAATGATAGATGAACTTATTTTAAACTATGTATTCCTTTTTGTTTTACTAGAACTATATGAAGTATATTGGCAGAAAGCACAGAGTGTCATGGGTATGTTGGCTCGAATGTACCGGTATTATTCCAAAAATATTTTTCTATTTTTAATCATGCACCCAACCTTCTACTTCAGTATAGGGTTTTTAATGCTAAGCGAATACAATGTTTATGCGATGATTTTACTCTTTATCAAGACCATAGATATTGTTATAAAAATACTTTTAATACAACAAGTTTTTATAAAAAAAGAGCTCTCAGAAGATTTAACATTAGCTCTATTATCTCCAATAAATAACTTTCTGCCATATATCGGACTCTTCATCTATCCGCCTCTGATTATACTGGCTATACAATAAAAATGGCGCTTATGATAACAACACAACTTATAAATATAGTCAAAGATTGTCGTGAACTCTTCTTAGAAGGATATCACGCGGACAAAAATGTCAAGTACAAAGGTACGGTGGATCTTGTCACCGAATACGACGTGGCTGTGGAAAAACGTCTCACAAAGAGTCTAAAAAAAGCGTTTCCAGATTTCACGGTCGTCGGTGAAGAGAGCACAAAAGAAATAATTCATCCCAAAAAAGCGATTTACGTCGACCCCATAGACGGTACGACTAACTTCGTCCATGGACTGCCATTTTGTGCAATCTCAGTGGGTATATGGGAAGATGGAAAACCGGTTGCAGGCGTGGTCTACAATCCCGTGTTAGATGAGTGCTTCAGTGCTGAACTCGGCTGTGGGGCATTTTTAAATGGTGAGCGGATTTATGTCTCAAAACAAACTGACTTTCAGCAGTCGTTAATCGCCACCGGATTTCCTTACACAAAAGTGGAAAAAGGCAGAGATTACGAATGGGTACTCAGCACTATGGCAAAGATTCTTCCTGTAACAAGAGATATTCGTAGACTAGGCGCTGCTTCGATTGATTTGTGTTATGTGGCATGTGGAAAGTTTGAAGCGTACTACGAATGCAATCTCAAGCCATGGGACGTAGCTGCCGGAATACTCATCGTTCAAGAGGCTGGCGGGAAAATTTCCAACGAAAATGGGGATAAATACAACTTAGATGACCATATTATCGCATGTAGCAATACCGTGGTACATGGTGATTTATTACAACACATAGTCTAGAGAAGAGATGGCTGATAATTAACTTCTATTGAAGCAGCACTTGTTATAATGAAATCCGATTTTTGTTTACCAAAGGCTCTCTATGAATATTGTGTTGAAATTTTTTGTACTTCTCTCTTTTCTAATTTTTTACACCTCAGTAAATGCTGATACTTCTCAAATCAAAGGTCTTGATAAAGAGTTAGAAAAACCGTTGATTGAGCGATACATCATGGATGAACTTAAAGATTTACGAATGGAGAACATGAGAGTAAAAAATGAGGTTGAAAAAAGAATTTCAAGAGCCGAAGTTGAGCAGACAGACAGGGCGGCCAGATATATTACCGACACAATCGGCAATATGTTTTACCTTATTGCAGCTGCAACATCCATCCTTATTTTTGCCGGATGGAATTCACTTAGAGATATAAGACGAAAAACTGAAGAGATAGTTGAAAGCAGATTAGATAAAATCACACAAAAATACAACGCTCAGATGCAAACTCTTCAAGACACGCTGACACTGCAATCAAAAAAAATATTGGACAATCAAAACAAAATATACAACACCCAGTATATCCACTCTTTATGGATGCGCTCAAATTTGGAGACAAATCCCCAGTCAAGAATAGACCTATATGATGAAATTTTAAAAGTAAACAGCAATGATGCGGAAGTTTATGCTTACAAAGCAGATGCAGTTCTTGACATGGATGAGTACGAGTGGGCCTTGAGTCTTAGTAATAAAGCCATAGAAATTGATCCGGAATATGGGTATGCCTACTGGCAACGCTCTTGCGCAAATGCGGCTCTTGACAACAAGCATGAGGCGATTGAAGACTTACAAACAGCTATAGAAAAATCTCCGCATTTAAGAGATGAGATTGATGGCGAAGTATTATTTGAAAATATAAAAGAGAGTGAAGAATTTAAGAAAATAAGCAGTTAAAGAAACGCTACATGACAGTATTCCTTTCCTTTTGACTATTTTTTTTCAACTCTATTTCGTCCATTTTCTTTTGCCGTATAAAGTGCACTATCAGCACGTGCAAGAGCACTGTCAAAACTCATATCATCATAAGACAAAGACGTCAAACCTATACTAACAGTAAACTTTATATTTTTCTCATCAATATTTATCGTTTGACCTGAAACTTCTTCTCTGATTCGATTTGCTAAGATTACGGCGTTTTCTATACCGGTATTT
>CALCGG010000209.1 GCA_937900945.1 uncultured Sulfurimonas sp.
TTTGCTGATTATATCATATATTTGTTTTATGGTTAAATTCAGGAACTATTTCCTTGAGTTTAGCCAGTTTATCATCACTTTCAAGAAGCTCTATTATATCTTGATTCAGCTTCTCTATATCATACTTAGTTGGTGCTGCAACTGTAATCGATTCATAATCAGTTTTAACACTGCTTTCATCTATAAGCAGCTCTTCATACAATTTTTCTCCAGGACGAAGACCTGTGAACTCTATATCAATATCTTTTCTACCACTTAAATCTATCATTTTTTTAGCCAAATCTACTATTTTTATTGGCTTACCCATGTCTAAAATAAATATCTCGCCGCCAGTTCCAATGGCTCCAGCTTGAAGTACAAGTTCACAAGCTTCTGGTATAAGCATAAAGTATCTTGTAATATCCGGATGTGTAACTGTAATATTTTTCCCATTTTCTATTAGTGATTTGAACTTAGGTATTACGCTGCCACTGCTTCCCAAAACATTGCCAAATCTCACAGCAACTATATCCGTACCTTGACCATTTGAATTTTGTGAGTAAAGCTCGCAGATTCGTTTTGTAGTTCCCATTACATTTGTTGGCCTGACAGCTTTATCTGTAGAAATCATAACGAATTTTAGAACACCATATTTTATAGATAGGTCTATAACATTTTTGGTACCAACAACATTATTTAATATTCCCTCTTGTATATTCGCCTCAACCATCGGAACATGTTTATAGGCGGCTGCATGGATAACAATCTCTGGCATGTAAGTTTTAAATGTACTTTCCAAGAACTTTTTGTCAACGATATTTTGCATGATTGAAACAGTCTCAATTTTGTTTATCTCTTCCGTAATAGTGTAGAGATTGTATTCACTATGGTCTAAAAGTATAAGTTTTTTAGCACCGAATTTCTCACATTGTCTACATATTTCACTGCCTATGCTTCCACCTGCACCAGTGACTAAAATCGTTTTATCTTTTATAAAAGATGATATTTTATTTTGATCTAGATCTTTTGGATTGCGAGCTAATAAGTCTTCAACAGATATATCTTTCAGCTGAGTTGAAAAATCTTTGCCTTCAAGAATTTCATCCATAGAAGGTAGAATTTTAATCTCTTTAAAATATAGACTCAAATCATTATAAATTTCTTTAATGGTATCTTTTGGAGCTGATGGTATAGCTATCACTAACAAATCGAATTTGCTATCTCCAATGCTCTTTTTTAAATCATCTTGTGAAATAACTTTTATAGAATCTATTGAACGATTTTGTATAATCTTGTCATCATCTACAAAATATTTTACCTTATATTCTGTATTTGAAAATTCTGACTCCAGTTTAATTCCTGCTTTACCTGCACCATATATTACAACTTCCTTTGTTTTTTCTACACTACTTCTATTTATAATATAGTAATAAAGATACATAAAAAAATTAATAGTAAATATATACAAAAAAAGTTCTGATACTAAAAATGAAAAGCGAACATGGCCATAAAATATAGGCAAATATACTAAAAAAGCTGTAATGTATACAAAACTTTTTATAAGAAATGTCTTTTGAGAAACCTTAGACCAGGAGATAGAATAATCATTTAAAATAAAAAATGATGAAATAATACGTATCAATATTACACTACCCACAAGCATGTAATCAAAGGACATGTGAAAAATAAAAAATGTCCATAAAAAAGTGCTGGTTGTTAAAACTATAATTACTAAAAAATTTAATATTCTTTTATCTATTCTCATATATCTCTTCTATTTTATTTAGCATATTCAAGTACTATAATACCTATATCTTTAACTTGTAAACCTTAGCAAGCGGTGTCAAGATAGTTGGTTCAAATAGATTTTTATTATAATTTTCCAAAACGAACAGTTGAAAATAAAGAGAATTATAAACATTATCATCTACAACTAAAAACTGATTATAATTGCTCATAAAAATGACACTTATATTTGCAGATGGATTTAAAGTTTGTATCTGCTTTTGCAGTACACCGCTTTTATCATAAAATGTTTTTGCAAAATTTTTAATAGCCACTTTATTATTGCCTACTTGCAGCTGTCCTGTTTGCTTTTCTAATTTTACTCCATTTCCTAAATCTATAAACTCTTTATACTCTTTAAAATTAGCAGATGTGTAAAAAAATGGCTGTTTGCCTTTCTTGGCAGTCATCAAATCTAAATTTGAAAAGAGAGTGATTGTTGGATAAATACTCATCATTCTGTTTGGCAAATAAACATAAATATCTCTAGTTTTATTTGGAAGTTTTATATCTGTTTTAAGTGCTGATAAAAATTTATTTGTATCATGAAAGCCATAATCCAAAGTCATACTGGCTATATTTGTTCTTATTGTTCTTTTTTCATCTTTAGAAAGATTTTCATCCTCTTTAATCATTTTAAATGTAGCTTCAGTATACTCTACATCAAGTCGTAACATTTTAGCAGCTTCTAACTGCGGGTTTGTCAGAGCAAAAGATGTAGGGAAATTTACGCTACCACTATGCTTGCCCCCATCGCTTAAGGTCTTCACATCAGCATAATATCTTATAGGATAACCAAAATCCCACCACCCAACTACGTAATCTTCACGACTTGCTATATTTTTGAGTTTATCCAATACTAAAACTTCGTCTTTAGTCAATACTGTAGGTACTTTGTAATCTATAACATGCTTAATATTTGGAATTAAAACGGCAACTGTTAAAGCGCTCATTAGAGTGTATTTTAAAAAATTATTTTTGAGTACATTACTAAGTTCTACGATAAGAAATGCAATTCCTAAAGCCAATACAGGCACAGCATAAATAGTAAATCTCAATCCGCCACTATAAGCTAAAAATCCAAGTCCAATCATTGGAAGACCAAGAAGCATAACACGATTTTTATAAGTGAACCATATATAGCCGATAACTGAAAGTACAAAGGTAACAGTATGTCCACTAATTCTATTTGCAAAAGTTTCAAAAGGAATTTGACCAGCTTCTCTTACTGTTTGCATCACAGAAAAGAAATTTAGTTTTAAATCTTCACCGCTCACTTGGATAGCATCTTTAAATACATATCCTTTCAGTTGAGCCCAAATTGGGCTGAATCCACCTGAGATTAAAAACAATATAAATGTTATAGACAACATGTGGTAAAGGTATTTATGATATTTAGCTTGTCTAAAAAATATGAAATATCCAAATACAAGCAATATTCTAAAAATCATATCAAGCTGTGACATAGCCAGCAGCATAATCGTTATAAGTTGTAAAGTATAAGATATATCTTTCTTTTTAATATATTGATATATCATATAAACTAAAATAAGTCCAAAAAATGCGAACTCTAAACTATAACTCTGAGGATACCACCATCTGTAAGCCAATATGTCTAATGCCGTGAAAAGTAAATATTTATCTTCTCTAGTTTGTTCAGCTAAAACCAGTGACCACAAAAGAAAGGTAGGAAACACGATATTCAGCAAGTCAGTATCATAATAACCAACCATTGTACGGTTATAATAACTCCATACAATACTTCCAACTAAAGCAGCTATAAAACCAACTTCAAGTTTTTCTATGTTACGACCTATGAGAATAATAGGTATCACTATAAGTGAAGCAAAAAATGCCGGCATGTAAAAGATAATAGTTTCAAAACTAAAAGGTAATATTTTGGCAATCAATGCCGTTAGCAGTGATGGGGCGCTATCTATTGGGGACAAATCATTATCTTGACTTACTCCAGAGAGTATATCTCTTGCACCCTCTGCGTAGAAATAACCATCATTCGTGTTTATCATGAACTGATTATTAAATTTAAACTGTTCTACACCGCTGAACTGTTCTACCCATATCAATCTAACAGCAAAACTGAATGTAAATGCAATTAGAATTAAAAGAATTGTTTGTTTGTTTTTACTTAGAGGCACTTTTAAAATTCCTTTTTCTTGTCTATAGATACAACTACATTATGAATCAATGCAATAGACTAAATCAACGCTATTATTATATCAGGTATCTCTAAAAACTAGATTGCCGCGCTTCACTCGCAATGACAACACCATCACTACGAGACTTCACCCTGTGATTTAGCTTATTCAAAAACTCTAAGATGTTTTTCACAAAATTCTTTACTAGTCAGTAACTCAATACCTTCAGAATAAAAATTATTATCGTTTGATATTACAAGTTCACATTCTGATTTTTTTGCTAAAACATACTGCAATGTGTCTTCTAAATCTTTAAAATTATTATTTTCTTTCATTAATTTACAAGTCTGAGACACTTCTTTATTGGAAAACTCTATAACTTTACAAATTTTATTTATTTTTTCAATACTACTCAAAGCATTAGCTTTGTCTTTCTTGGCTAGAATATAATAAGTCGTAGTTATTAAATCACAACTTGTATATATTGCTGTCTTGTTTTCCGTCAAATATCTCAATATATCTAAACTTTCTTGATATCTTTTCCTGTTTCTGTCATTTGTGTCAATAAATATATTAGCATCTATAAAAACTTTTTTATACATCCATATTTGCTTTGATTTCTTGAATTGTCAAATTTCCATAAAGACCTGTACCACTTCCTGCAAAAGCATTAAGTGCTTCAAGCTTCTCTTCTATACTTATTTCCTCATATTTCTCTTGTATCAAGTTTTTAACAACCTGAGTTTGAGTAATATTTTCTTTACTTGCGATTTCTTTCAAATACTTTACAATTTCATCATCAAATATAAAATTTTTTCTTATTGTCATAACTAACTCCTACATATAAATACATATGTATTATATCATACATATGTATTTATACGAATCCACTCTTTTAAAGCTTTTGGTTTAAA
This sequence comes from uncultured Sulfurimonas sp., assembly GCA_937900945.1. Taxonomy (GTDB): domain Bacteria; phylum Campylobacterota; class Campylobacteria; order Campylobacterales; family Sulfurimonadaceae; genus Sulfurimonas. The sequence continues at coordinate 4,835 of CALCGG010000209.1, forward strand.
GTCTAGATTATATATTACTTAAAAGCTTTCTTGCTTCATTATTTTTTAGTTGTAGCCATTTTTTCGGTTTCGATTGAGGTCTTGTAAAAGGTAAGAATCTATCTCAGCCGCAAGCGCGGCTTCAGTGAACGGTCTCTATTTAACCTTGCATTCACTGGCAGTTAAATTGTCTTTATTTTTTTCAATAAATTTTTGTCCAATCCCTTTTACTTTCATAAGATCATCAACACTTTTAAAGCAATTTGCACTTCTGTATTCTAAAATAGTTGCAGCTTTTTTATCTCCGATTCCCTTTAAAGACATCAACTCTTTCTGATTTGCTGTATTAATATCAACAGCTCCAAACAATAAACTAAAACCCAACACAACTAATGCTAAAAACTTCATTTTCATTTCCTTTTGTTAAACTTTGTGAAGTATACATAAAAAATTATTAAGGCTACCTCAAAGAACTAGATTGCCGCGCTTCGCTCGCAATGACAGCATACTATCATAGATTGCCACTCTTCGATTACAATGACAACGACCGTTCTATATTCATCTGACATTCTTCTTGATCAACATCCAGAAAGGTCATGTTTCAAAGGTTCAGGTTTGTCAATGCCATTAAATGGATCTCTATTTATATTTTTGATTAAGCTATTTATTTTCTTTAATACTTTTTTATCTTCTGTTTGCCATCAACAAACCGAACAACACCATAAAGTAAAACAACAGAAACAATAAACGCAATAAAAACATTACTTATAAAATAAACCAAGCCAAATAACACAACATTGACTAAAATAGAAAATA